>CAIZOZ010000165.1 GCA_903934745.1 uncultured cyanobacterium | reverse complement strand
TCACCACCGGCAATCCAACCATGGGCCGCAGCAGCACGCGAGCAATCCTGGAGACCTTGGAAGGCCTGACGCAAAATTGCCGACAGGAGCTTGCCATCAAATCAAAAACGAATATGATGCAACATAGCACCATATTCGTTTAAAGTTTGAAATTTTTGTGGAGCCGGCAACGTCGGCACCGTTGAAAGCCCACTCCCTGGAGCAATAGGCCGAACTAACCACTCACCCCCATCAGCGCCGCCGCGGCGACGGTCAGATCAAAGGGAGTGGTGAGCTTGATGTTGGCCGGCGAAGATTCCAGCACCCGCACCGGCCAACCGAGCCGCTCAAACAGGGCTGCATCGTCGGTGACACTCCAGCCCTCGGCCTCCGCCTGGCGATGGGCCTGACACAGGCGATCCACCGGAAAACCCTGGGGAGTCTGGGCGGCCCAGAGCAGGCGGCGATCAGCGGTGGCCGTGATCGTGCCCTGGTCATCCACCACCTTGATCGTGTCGGTGACCGGTGCGGCAGCGATCACCGCCTCACCGGCGCGCACCGCCGCCACGCAACGTTCCAGCAGCTCCACGCTCACCAGGCAGCGAGCGCCGTCATGGATCAGCACCCCTGCTGCCGCCGCCGGCAAAGCCGCCAGCCCCCGTCGCACCGACTCCTGACGCGTCTCCCCCCCCTCGATCCACTGCACAGGCCGATCGGCATCGGCCGCCGCCACGATCGCGGCAATCGGCTCGGCATCCACCGGCTGACCGACGATGCCGATCCAGCTGATGGCACCACAAGCCAGGACCGCATCCAGGGTCCAGGCCAGCACGGGCCGACCGGCCACGTCCAGCAACAGCTTGTTGCCGGCAGCCCCCATGCGGCGGCCACTGCCGGCGGCCGCGATCAGCAAATGCACAAGCACCTCCGGGTGGGGGTCGATCCTCCAGGAGCATGCTCCATACAATCAGGCCGCCCGGCCCCATCCGACCGATGCGTGCACTGTTCCTGATTCCGGGCGATGCGGTCGACCAAGTCCAGGCCTTACCGGCCGTGGCAGCCGTGGCCCAGCAACTGAACTTCAGCATCCAGGTGGCGTGCGCCCCTGCCGTTGCCGGGATCTGGGGCCTGCTGCCGGCGGTGGAAAAGCAGATCCCGTTCAACTTCGCTGACGCCAGCCTGGCGGACTGGGCCAACCTGCTGGGATCGGTGCGCGAACCGGATTTCCAGGTTTGCATCAACCTGGCCAGCGGCCGGCAGGTGGATCTGATGCTGTCGATGAGTCACATCGCCACCCGCATCGCCCGGGGAGGGTTTTCAGCCACCGCCAAAGTGACGCCACCCCAGGGGGGCTGGGCCAGCCAGGCGCTGGCTGCCTACCTGCAGCCGATCGGGGTGCGGCTGGACGCCGAAGCGTTCCGCCTCAGCCTGGCCAAACCCCTGCTCGATCAGGCCCACAGCTCCCTGCCGCCCGGCGATGGGCCGATGCTGCTGCTGGTCCCGGCCGGGGTCCCTGGCGACTGGCCCACGCACCACTGGCAGCAGTTGCCGCAGCGGATTCAAACCAACCTGCCGGGACTGCGCAGCCTGGAGTTGGGGCCAGCGGATGGCGCCCACGCCCTGCAACGGGCGGCCCTGATCGCCGCCAGTGACGTGGTGCTGACCAGTGATCCCCTCACCGAAGAGCTGGCCCTGCTCTGCGGAGTGCCGATGGTGGCGCTCGGCCGCGATCACGACAGCCTGCCGCAGCGCACCGGAGTAAAAGGACTGACAGCCGCCTCAGGCCTCGATGCGCTCACCCCTGACGACGTGCTCGCGGCCCTGGGGCTGGCCTGAACCCCTGCTCGCCCCAGGGCGATGAAATCGCGCCGCCCCTGGTTTCGCCGCTCGCCCCCCACCTCCCGCTCCAAGCAGCCCTGGTTGCTGCCGCTGCTGGCGCTGGTGCTGGTGATCAATGCCAGCGCCATCGGCTACCGGCTCACCGAAGGCTGGGACTGGGGTGACTGCTACTGGATGGTGGCGATCACCATTCCCACCATCGGCTACGGCGAAGTCGAGCCCCTCTCGGCCGCCGGCCGGGTGGTCACGGTGTTTTCGATCGTCGGCGGCGTGGTCGTGGTGCAGCTGACCATCCGCAGCCTGGTGTCCCTTTCGGAGGCCGGCTACTTCCGCAAAATGCGCCAACGACGCTTCATCGACTGGGTACAAACGATGCAAGACCACGTGATCCTCTGCGGCTACGGCCGGATCGGCCGCGAAATCGCCGCCCAACTTGGTCAGGAGGGCATCTCACTGCTGATCGTTGAGCTGGACCCGGACCGCCGTGATGCGGCCGAGGAGAAGGGCCTGCCGGTCCTGCTGGCCGATGCCACCCTGGATGAAACCCTGATCGAGGCCGGCATCCTGCGCTGCCGCAGCCTGGTGGCCGCCCTCCCCAACGACGCCGCCAACCTCTATGTGGTGCTGAGCGCCCGGGCCATGGCGCCGAAGCTGCGCCTGATCGCCCGCTCCGACAGCGAAGAAGCCGAACGCAAACTGCGTCAGGCCGGCGCCGACCGGGTGATCAGTCCCTATGTGGCCGGCGGCCGCACCATGGCCGCCACGGCCCTGCGGCCGCTGTCGGTGGATTTCATGGATCTGCTGGCCGGATCCGATTGCGAAGTGGAGGAGTTCCAGCTCAGCGACGACCCCAAAATGCTGGGCGAGCTGCTGGGCCGAACCCTGCAGGATCTGCACCTGCGCCGCCGCACCGGCGCCCTGGTGCTGGCGGTGCGCAATCCGGAGCCGAGTGTGATCAATCCCTACACCTACCGCGGCAGTACCTATGCCCAGGGCGGACCGGAACTGATCGCCAATCCCGGCGGGGACGTGCAGGTGATTCCCGGCCAGCTGATGGTGGTGCTGGGCAGCAAGGACCAGCTCGCCCGCTTCCGGGCCCTGCTGGGAGCCGCTGTCGTCGAGGAAAGCCCGATGATCGCCTGAAGCCGAGGCCATACGATCGCCGGCGCAGCTGTCCCTCTCCTATGTCCAGCGCCATCCCAGGCTCGGATCCGGCCGTCTCCGGCGGCCACCCTGGTGCCTCCAGCGGCGCACCGGTTGCCCTGGTCACCGGCGCCAGCCGGGGCATCGGCCGCGCCATTGCCGAAGGCCTCGCTGCGGCGGGCTTCACCGTGGTGGTGAACTACGCCAGTTCCACCACCGCAGCGGCCGAGGTGGTGGCCGCGATCGAGGCGGCCGGGGGCAAGGCCTGGAGCCATCAGGCCAACGTGGGCGTTGAGGAGCAGGTGGAGGGCCTGTTCAAGGCGGTGCTGGCTCGGGAGGGTCGCCTCGATGTGCTGGTCAACAACGCCGGCATCACCCGCGACGGCCTGCTGCTGCGCATGAAGACCGCCGACTGGCAGAGCGTCATCGACCTCAACCTCACCGGGGTGTTCCTCTGCACCAGAGCCGCCAGCAAGGTGATGCTCAAGGCCCGCTGCGGGCGCATCATCAACATCACCTCGGTGGTGGCCTTGATGGGCAATGCCGGCCAGGCCAACTACAGCGCTGCCAAAGCCGGGCTGCTGGGGCTCACCCGCAGCAATGCCGCCGAGTTCGCCCCCCGTGGGGTCACCGTCAATGCGGTGGCTCCAGGCTTCATCGCCAGCGACATGACCGAGAAACTCGACAAGGAGGCGATCCTCAAGGCGATTCCCCTGGGCCGGATGGGCAGAGCCGCCGAGGTGGCTGGAGCGGTGCGGTTCCTGGCGGCCGATCCCGCCGCCGCCTACATCACCGGCCAGGTGCTGCAGGTGGATGGGGGCATGGTGATGCGTTGAGCCGGCTGAGCCGCTGGCGGCTTGGCCCCAATCAGGCCTCTTCCACGGAGAGAGGCTGACCGAGATCATCCCGCAGGCGGCGGATCCTCTGCAGCAAGCGCAGCCGCCGGCTGCGGGCGGTGATCGTCAGGGACAGCCTCACCGGCACGTACACCAGGGCCATCAGCAGGCCGAGGGCCGCAATCAGCAGGAACACCATGCCGTTGGCCGTGGTCGCCGGACCCAGCCCGGCCTCCGC
>CAIZOZ010000164.1 GCA_903934745.1 uncultured cyanobacterium | reverse complement strand
GGCGTACCGCTGTCGGCATCGATGTTGTAGTACTCGCCGTTCCAGAGCAGGGCATCGAAGTTGGAGCGGCTCTGCTCCAGCCAGCCGCCGAACTCACGCTGCTCGGCGCTGGTGTCGAGCCCGAGCTCCAGCTGCAGCCGTTGACCCATGGCCAGGGCTGCCTCCAGGGCGGCGATCCAGAGCGCGCCGCAATAGGCACTCACCCCCTGCAGCGGCCAGTCGTCGAAGGTCTGATCCGGAGCACCGCCGTTGTCGGGCAGGCCGTCGTCGTTGGCATCGAACTGCTTCAGGTAGCGCAGCGCCGTGACCGCCGCCGGCCAGCAGTCGGCCAGGAAGCGCAGATCTTCGCCGCTGGGAGCCAGGCGGAAGCAACGCCACACCTGCAGCACGAAATCACTGGCCAGATCCTTCCAGAGATTGCAGTCCTGATAGGCGGTGTAGTTGGTGGCGTCAAACGGCCGTTCATTCGGGGCGCCGAGATCGTGGGGGGTGGCGCCGGCCAGCTTGCGGGGAGCCTCCACCCGGCCGCGGCCCTGGGTGAAATACCAGCCGATCGGCCGGGGCGTGGGGTCGGCCGCCGGGATCGCCCGGGCGAAATCACGCAGCACGGCCTTGTCGAGCTCAGGCCAGAGCTGCAGCAGGGCGAAGGAGCCATAGAGGCGCACATCGAGGCTCTCGTACCAGGCGTAATCGAGGCACTCGAGCACCCCGAAGCGGCCCACCGGATCCTGAGGGCTGGCAGCAGTCCAGAGGCTGCCGCCACTGGCCAGGTCGTAGAGCTCGTTGAGCAGGGCCATGCGCAGCGCTTCAGGCAAGTCGGTGCGTGCCAGCACCGGCGCCTGCCAGGCCTCGATCGCCGTGCGCCAGGAACGCCAGTCCCGCAGGGCCTCGGCGGCGATGGCGACGGCGTTATCGCCGCTGCTGCCATGGAAGTCGGTGTAGCGCCGCAGGCTGCGGGTGCCGGTGGCAAAACTGGTGACCGGCAGATCCCAGGCGATCACCACCGGGATCTGCAGACTCTGCCCCGGCGCCAGGGTGAAGCGCACCGCCAAGGCGGCGCTGGCGCTCTCGTGATCGCCGCTGTGGCGGTCGTTGTTGCTCTCGGGAATCGCGCCTGTGGCGGCGAACGGCGTCCAGATCTCGGCGCCATCGCCGGCGCCATCCCAGCGGCTGCAGCGGAAGATTTCCACCCCAGCCTGACCCAGCGCGGCCTCATCGGGCACCGCCAGGCACCACTGACCCTGGCCTTCGGCCAGGGGCTCGCTGCGCTCGCCCTCCAGCACGAGGCCCTTCAGACCGCTGTCCACCACCTGCCGGTTGCGCTGCCCCTGGCTGCGGCCGATCGCCGGCACGTAGTTGTGCTCCGGGCTGCCGTCATCGCGGAACTGGACGGCTGCTGTCGGGTCGGTGTTGGTGAACCAGCCCACCGTGTTGCGCCAGCTCAGCAACAGCGAAACCGTGAGCGGCTGGTCCGTGGGGTTCTGGAGGCTCCAGACGAACACCGCCACGGGATAACTGGTGCGCTGGTAGTCGCCCGGCAGGATCGGGCTGAAGGCCTCGCAGCGCACCTGCGCCTGGAACACTCCCGTGTAGTCGGTGCTGCTGAGCGGATAGCGGGCGGCATAGGTGCCGGTGGAGCGTTGGTCGTCGCTGGCGGGATACCAGCTCCAGGCTGACAACGGCTCCCCGGCCTCTGGCCGGGAGCTGTCGGCCGTGGGCTGCACCGCCAGGGCGTGGGCCCGGCTGGTGGAGCCATCGCTTTCGTACAGGGCGAACTGGCAATCAGGAATCTCGCCGAACCAGTGCTCGCCGCCATCGAGATGCCAGAGGTTGAAACGGCCGTCGGGGCCGCGGCCGATGCAGCCGGCACCAAAGCCCCCCAGGGGGGCCCCATGATTCGGCCCGTCGTCCAGGTTGCTGGCGTAACGCACCGTGTAGGGCTTCTCCCAGCCCAGGCCGAAGGGCCGCTGCCAGCTGCAGGGGAGCTGGGAAGCAGGGGGCTGAGTGCCCCCCAGCAGGCGAGAGGTGAAGGAAGAAAAGCCGAACGGGGGCATCGATGCCGCAATCTGTTCGGGCCAGCTTGTCAGAATCGCTGGGTCGGGGTGAGTTCAGTCAGGGCCGACTTCCTGATCCACCAAGGCATCGAGGGTGAGCGCTGAGCGCACCAGGGCCTGATAGCGCTGCACCACCCGGCGGTTGCGCTCCAGCCAGCTACCGGGATCTCTCGCCGCCAGGCCCGAGAGGCCGCCCGGCCCGATGACATCGCCATCAAGCAGCTCGAGATCGGACTGTTGGGCTAGCAGGGCCAGCACCAGTTCATGGATGCGCTGACGGCGATCGGACATGGGCTGGGGTTGGTGCTGGGCGGCCAGAGCTGGCGAACCCTCATCATCCCTCGCAGAGCCTTTCTGGCTCATGGAAGCCGTTGCCGTGAGGGTCACAACGGGCGGGATTGACCCGGCCTGTCTCTGCGGAGCCGCATCCAGTCGTCAGCCGAGCCAGGCTCAGTGGCCGTTTGCCGCCTGGGGCTGGTAATAGAAGCCGCCGCCGGCAGCGCCCTGGCGCACCACCGCACAGCGGCTGGCCACCCGCCACAGGGCACGGTGAATCGGCGTGGGGTCGTAGTGCACCAGATCGGGCAGGCGCTGCTTCAGCAGCCTGGAGGCGTGCCAGGCGTTGTAGTGGGGAATGCGGGGATTGATGTGATGGCACACATGGGTGGAGCCGATGCCGTGGTGCAGCAGGTTCAGCAGCGGCCCGTAGGGACGATCCACCGTTTGCAGGGCTCCCTTGGCCCAGGTCCAGTCTGCGGAGCAGAAATGGGGGATGTTGGTGTCGGTGTGCTGCATCCAGGTGTAGGCCACCAGCCAGGCATTGACCACCAGATAGGGCAGGCCATAAACGAGCAGAACCCGCAGCAACGAGAACTGAACGGAGGCCAGCGCCAGGGCCAGCAGCATCGCCAGAACCCCGAGATTGGAGATCAACATCGGGCGACGGAAGGAGTCCGGGAACAGCGCCCGGCTGCCGTTGCGAAAAGGCGCACCGGTCCAGAAATGGGAGGTGGGAGCGCCGTAGTCCTCACCGCCAGCCACGCCGATCAGCAGATACAGCGGCCAACCCAGCACCAGATGGGTGAACAACGACTGGATGCCATAGAGCCTGGATCCCAACCAGCCGCTCAGGGAAATCACCGACTGGCCGGAAGGCGAATCAGAGCGGGGAGGCACATGGGTTTCACCAGCTTCGAGGTGGTTGCAGTTGGCATGGTGCACCGCATGGCTGCGCTGCCAGGCGAAGTAGGGCACCAGCAGCAGGCTGTGCAGCACGAAGCCCACCGTGGCTTCCAGTCGACGGTTGGGATGGAAGGCACCATGACCGCACTCATGGGCCAAGACCCAGCAACCGGTGGCCACGGTGCCGGTGATCACGGCGTAGAGCAACCAGAGGGGAGCGGCGAGGGGAGTCAGGGGGATCTGGGTGCCCAGGCCGTAGGCCACCAGGGACAGGCCGAGCGACAGGGCCAGGCTTGCCCAGGCCTTGGCCGGGTCGATCCGGAGCGACTCGGCAGGCAGACAGGCCAGCAGCTCGGCCTTGCTCGGGAAGCTGGGGGGAGTCGGGGCTAGGGGCGCCTGGGCACAGCTGGACAGGGAGGTGGACAAGGAGACAGTGGAGGTCAATGAAGCTGCTGAATCACTGGGTAACTCGACGAAACGCCGATAGACACAGCAAGTTAGTGGCGTTGACGCTGCATCCGTGCGTCGAGGCCGTGGAGGCTCGTGGCTGGCGCCGTTCGAGCTCGCGGCCTGTCTCACCGCGGCCCTTGGCCCAAGGGGATCTCCATGCGCACAGCCGCCTTCCTTGAGCCTGCGCTGCAGGGTGGTTTCTGGGCGACAGGCTCGCTAGCCCTGCTACGCCGGTGGCACTGGCAGAAGTAACCGCTTCTTTCCCTTGGCTACCCGCGCCGTGTATTCCTTCACCGGCTTCCCCCACCAGCCCGTCCGCCATCTCTACCTCCACCACGATAGCTACCCCACCGGCGCCGCCTGGAGACTCGCCACAAGCCTGCGTCACGATCCCAGCCCCAGCCACTTCCTGACCTCCTTCCTGAGCACGCAACCCGGCGTTGTGATTCTGGCCACGGCTGAGCAGGCGGCAGATGCCGAGTACCGCTACCTGGTGCAACGGCTCCCGGGCAGCGATCCCGCGTTGCTGGTGCAGTGCTGGCGGCGGATCCCTGGACTCAACAGCTGGAATCTCCGCTGCGGGCCGCTGCCCCTGGCGGCGTTCATCGAGCGCTTTCTGCCTGGTGATCAGCTTCCCCAGCACCACCTGTTTGCAGAGCATGATCCGCGCTGATCGTCGGGTCGATGTCCTTTGCTGCCCACCGTTTCACCAATGGCGGTGAAGCCGGCCCAGGCCGCTGGATCGAAGCGCGCTCAGTGCCTCAAAGCTTCAGCGCCTGCCAAGCCGTGACAGCCATCCATAGGTATGGCGGATCCAGACGGTGCCGACGTTCAATGGCGATGCGCCCCACCACCCGGGGGCTGCATCGCCCAGGCCTGGTCGGTGGCCAAAGGGCTGCGGACCTGGGTGGAGCTCTCGTTGATGAAACCCCAGGAGCAACACTGATGAACGACCAAGCCCTGCCGCCGATCGCCGGCCACGAAGCCGAGATCCTGGCCCTGGTGCAGCAGGAGCTCCCTGTATTTCTGCCACAGAGCAATCTCAACCTGGAGCAGATCCAGTCAACCTTTGCCTGTGCCCTGCACATGCACCAGCCCACGATTCCAGCCGGGGCGCATGGAGAACTCATCTCCCATCTGCAGTACATGCTGGAGCACCCTGGCGAGGGCGACAACCACAACGCCGAACCCTTTGCGCAGTGCTACAAGCGCCTGGCCGAGATCATCCCGCAGCTGATCAGCGAGGGCTGTAATCCGCGCATCATGCTGGATTATTCAGGCAATCTGCTCTGGGGATTCGAGCAGATGGGCCGCCACGACATTCTCGATGCCCTCAGGCACCTCGCCTGTGATCCCGCCCTTCAACCCCATGTGGAGTGGCTCGGCAGCTTCTGGAGCCATGCGGTGGCGCCCTCCACACCGATCCCGGATCTGAAGCTGCAGATCCTGGCCTGGCAGCACCATTTTGCAGCCCTGTTTGGCCCTGAAGCCCTACAGCGCGTGAAGGGTTTCTCGCCACCGGAAATGCACCTTCCCAACCACCCCGACACGCTCTATGAATTCGTCAAGGCCCTCCGGGAGTGCGGCTACCGCTGGCTGCTGGTGCAGGAACACAGCGTTGAAAATCTTGATGGCTCAGGCCTGCGGCAAGCGCAGAAGTATGGCCCCAATCAGCTGGTGGCCCGCAACTCCAGGGGGGAAACGGTCAGCATCACTGCCTTGATCAAAACCCAGGGCTCCGACACCAAGCTGGTGGGTCAGATGCAGCCCTGTTACGAAGCCCTCGGCCTGGGTCGGCAAGAGCTGGGAGCTACGACAATTCCAGCGATTGTGTCGCAGATTGCTGATGGTGAAAATGGTGGCGTGATGATGAATGAATTCCCTTCGGCCTTCATCCAGGCCCATCAGCGCCTCGCCCGCGAGGGGGGCGGCACAACAGGCACGGTGGCGATCAACGGCACCGAATACCTGGAGTTGCTGGAAGCTGCCGGTGTGCAATCAGCGGATGTCCCGCAGATTCAGGCCGTGCAACAACACAAGCTCTGGCAACAGGTCGGCAACCAGCCCACTCCTGAAGCCGTGGAGGCGGCCATCCCCAAGCTCAAGGCCAACGATTCCCAGTTCTCGATGGCCGGCGCCTCCTGGACCAACAATCTCAGCTGGGTGGAGGGCTACGCCAACATTCTCGAACCGCTGAACAGCCTCAGCGCCCAGTTTCACCAGCTGTTTGATCCGCTGGTGGCTGAGGATCCTGGCGTCACCAAAACGGCGCACTATCAACAGGCGTTGCTCCAGCTACTGCTGCTGGAAACCAGTTGCTTCCGCTACTGGGGCCAGGGCACCTGGACCGATTACGCCAGCGAGATCCACCGCCGTGGGGTCGAAGCGATCGGGCTGTGAGGCCAGAGTGATCTGGCCTCAGGGCAGAGGGTCAGCAGAGGCTCCAGAATGGGAACCATGACCACTCCAAGCCAACCACCCCTGGTGACCCGCGAGGCACTGCAGGCCTTCACTAACAGACTTGTGGAGCATTTCGCGCCACAGAAGGTGATCCTGATCGGCTCGCTGACCCGGGGCGAGGAGCGCTGGGATTCCGATGCCGACATCCTGGTGGTGATGCCATTCCAGGGCCCACACCTGGCGCAGATTCGCCAGATCCGCCGCAGCTGCGAAGCCAACTTTCCCCTCGATCTCCTGGTGCGTCGACCCGAGGAAATGGAAATGCGCTATGGGGGAGGCGATCCGATCATCCGCGAAGCCCTCGATCATGGGGAGGTGCTGCATGGCTGAAGCCTGGTCAGCAGTCCCCGAATGGATCCGCAAGGCCGAAGCCGATTGGATCGCGACCCTGACCCTCCAAGCTCAAATCGACGCAGGGCTTGAAGACGCTGTGGTGTTTCACGCCCAGCAGTGCGTGGAAAAGCTACTCAAAGCCAGGCTGATTCAGCTCGATCAGAGGGTGCAGAAAGTACACGACCTTGTCGCCGTTTCTCGCGAGCTTGAACGCGTTGACCCCGATTGGCAGTGGGATGAAGATGATCTGTGCGAACTTTCAACAGGAGCCGTTCTGGCACGTTATCCAGGCTTTGAGACCACCGTCAGCGATGCAGTCGAGATGGTTAAAATTGCGGGCAAGTTGCGTACGGCGCTATTGACACTCCTTGAGCAAACCGAATAAAGGCACCTCCGAAATCGCCCAATCTGCCCTTTGCGAATTGCAGACGAGCCTTTACCCAGCAAGACTTTTCACTTGCGTGACTGGCGAGATCGAAAAATTTTTATGGTGACCATAACAGTCAACGACTCATGGGAACAGCCGGAGTCCTCAGAATCAAAGTCGGCGCTCACTTCTATCCCACCACCCTGGATCGACAACCTGGGCGGGGTCCATCCCCGTCAGACCAACAACCAGCACCAAGGAGCAGCCGGCCCATCGTCGCGTCAGGCTCCTGTTGCTGATCCGGCCTGACCCGGATCACGGCTCGTTGAGCATCATGGTGGCGATGGCAAAAGACTCCCTGAACAGCGCGGTGGCAACGAGTGAAGCCGGGGTCTTGGCGGTGATCGGCACCGACGCCGGCGGCCTGGCGGGCCTGCCCGCCGCCAGCCTGGCCCTGCTGCGCAACGCCCGGCTGGTGGTGGCTCCAGCGCGGCTGCTACCGGAGCTGGTCCCCTGGTGGCAGGCCGAGCAGGCGGCCGGACGGCTGTCGGCGGCGATGCCCTGCCCGGAGCTTCTGGCCAGCGACAAGCCCGAGCGAATCGTCGCGCCTCTGGGCGAGGCCCTGGCGGCGGGCCGGCCGGCGGTGCTGCTCGCCAGCGGCGATCCCCTCTGGTTCGGCATCGGCCGGCTGCTGTTGCAACTGTTTCCGCCCGAACAGCTGCGCTTCCATCCGGCGCCCGCCTGCCTGCAGCTGGCTTTTGCCCGCATCGGCCGGCCCTGGCAGGACGCCAGCTGGGTGAGCCTGCATGGCCGCGATCCCGAACCCCTGGCGGCGGCCCTGCAGAAACGCCCCGCCGCCCTGGCGGTGCTTACCGACCCCAACCGCGGTGGCGCCGAAACGGTGCGCCGCCTGCTGGCGGCCTCCGGGCTGGCGGCGGCCTATGGCTTCTGGCTGTGTGAGCGCCTGGGCCATCCCGCCGAACGGGTGCAGCGACTGGCCGCCGCTGAGCCACTGCCGGCCGATCTCGATCCCCTGCACCTGGTGCTGCTGCTGGCCGAGCTGCCACCAGCCCCGGATCCCCAGACCTTGCCCCTGTTCGGCATCGCCGATGGCCTCTGGCTGCAGCATGCCGATCAACCCGGGCTGATGACCAAACGGGAGGTGCGCATCCAGCTGCTGGCCGACCTGGAACTACCCGCCATGGGCGTGCTCTGGGATATCGGCGCCGGGGTCGGCTCGGTGGGACTGGAAGCGCTGCGGCTGCGGCCGGCCCTGGCGCTGTGGGCGCTGGAACGTCGTGTCGGCGCCGCGGCCCTGATCCAGGCCAATGCCGAGCGGCTGGGGGTGAGGCCGGCGGGGGTGGTGGAAGGCGCGGCTCCGGAGGCCCTGGGGCCGTTGCCGGATCCGGATCGGGTGCTGCTCGGCGGCGGCGGCCGCAATCGGGTGGCGGTGCTGGAGGCCGTGCTGCGGCGCTTACGCCCCGGGGGCCTGGTGGTGATCCCGATGGCCACGATCGAAGCCCTGGCCGAACTGCGACCCCGCCTCGAGGCGGCCGGTCTGCAGGTGAGCGTGGCGCAGCATCAGGCCTGGCGCGGGGCGCCCCTGGCCGATGGCACCCGTCTGGCGCCGCTCAATCCGGTGCTGGTGCTGAGCGGGCGGAAGGGCTCAACGGGGTGATGCGCAGAGCTGTGCCGACGCGGATCCCCAGCGCCGCCGCCTGGCCGCTGCCGATCTCCAGCACCCCATCCACCGCTTGATCGGGCCCATAGCTGCGACAGGGCAAGCGCATGCAGGGCGGCGCCGCCGCAACGATCGCCCTCACCTGTCCATCCCGGATGAACAGCATGTCCAGCGGTGCGGGGGTGTGGTGCATCCAGAAACGGACCACCGACGGCGGGGTATAGGCAAACCACATGCCCTGCAATGGCTTCAACGGCGGCCGCAGCTGCAGCCCCAGGGTGTACTGACGCAGATTGCGGGGCTCTTCCAGCTGCAGGCAGACGGGTGCTGCGCCTTCAGGCCTGAGCAAGCAGGCCTGGGCCGTGAGCGGCAGAACCTGGGGAGCGGAATCGGCCGGTGCGGCGGCCAGGGCAGGGACAACCACCAGGGCTGGGGCCAGGGCCAGAACCGGGGCAAGCGCCCTGGCCGCAGACCAGGTCCAGCGATCGAGAACCAGCGCCAGCGAGGGAAAAGCCAGGAACGACGAACCCAGCTGGCGAGCCCTGGCGGCCAGGCCGCTGGGATCAAGGACCTGGAGAGAGCGAACGGGGCCGCTCATGCCGCACCCCGATGCCGCACCGGCTGGCTTTCCCCCAGGCTGTAGCCCTGGCCGCGCACGGTATGGAGGAGGCGGCACTCACCCCCTTCCTCCAATTTCTGGCGTAAGTAGCGCACGTAGACCTCAATCACGTTGCTGGCACTGCTGGGTTGATCGTTCCAGATCTCCGTGAGGATCTGCTCGCGACTGACCACCTCACCCCGATGGCGCAGCAGCAGCAGCAGCTCATATTCACGGGTCGTCAAGGCCAGCGCTCGCAGGCCCCGCTTCACCTGGCGGCTGGCAGGAAGCAACTGCAGATCCCCCACCTGCAACAACTCCTCGCCACCGCCCCGCCGCCGCCGATTCAGATGCAGCCGCAGGCGCATCAGCAGGTCGCTGGGGCCCAGCGAGCACAACCAGAAGTCATCGGCACCGCTGGTGAGGGTGTGGCAGCGCTGGTCCACGGTGTCCTGATCGATGCCCAGCAACAGGGGGATCGCCCCCCAGCGCTGGCGCAGAGCGGCGATCTGGCGATCGCTGCCGGGGGAGAGGATCACCGCCTGGGGACTGGGGGTGCCTGCCTGAGCCCCGTTCGAGGGGGAACCACTGGCGCCGCTCGACACCTCCTCAAAGCCGCCGAGCGGCAGCTGGGAGGCGCACAGGGGCGCATAGCCCGAAATCTCCCGCCGGGGGGCCAGTAGTTCCGCCTCCGTGCCCACCAGCAGTACCGCCGGGCTCACAGCGAGGGCTCCACCGCATCAAGGCCGTTGCCGGGTTTGGCCACATGGGGCAGGCCCCAGCCCAGCTTGTTGCGCAGCACCTGGAAAAACTCATGGTCCGCCAGCCGCACGAACCGCACCGGTTGCTCGCTGCGCCGCACCAGCACCCGATCTTCGGGCCAGATGTAACAGCCGGCACTGCCATCCACCACCATCATCAACCGCTCCGGTGTGGCCGGAAACACAGTGACCGGCTCCTTGTCGCTGAACACCAGGGCGCGAGACGCGAGGGAATGGGCGGCGATCGGCGTGAGCTGCAGCACCGGGCAATCGGGCGAAATCACCGGGCCACCGGCACTGAGGGCGTAGGCGGTGGAGCCGGTGGGGCTGGAGAGGATGACGCCATCGGCGGCGATATCCACCGGGGCATGGCGGCCAATGGCGATCTCGAAATGGCACATGCTGGTGAGTGGCTCTCGGTGCAGGGCCATCTCATTGAGACAGAGCACCTCCCAGCGCCGCTGCTCGCCGCGCATCACGCTCACCACCAGCAGCGAGCGTTCCTCCACGCTCCATTCCGAAGCGATCACCTGCTCGAGGGCCCGGTCCAGATCCTTGAGGTAGGCCTCCGCCAGAAAGCCGAGATGGCCGGTGTTGATCGTCAGAATCGGCACGCCGATCGGGGCGGTCATGCGGGCAGCCGAGAGCACGGTGCCGTCGCCACCCAGCACGATCGCCAGGGGCATGTCGGCATCGAAACCAGGGGGCACGCAGGCGGCGTAGCCCTTGGCCCGCAGATGCTGGTCCGGATTGGCGAAGCCCACCACGCCAGCGGAGCTGCTGGCCCGCACCACCTCAAGACCCGCCTGCTTCAGGCGAGCTTCGATGGTGTCGGCGGTGGCCAGGGCCAGCTCCTTGCCGTCGTTGACGATCAGTCCGACACGGGGCACCGATCGCGGGTGGGGAAGGACCATCACTTTATCGGCAGCCCTGGCGACCCCGGCCAGCTGGCGCCGCCGCCGAGCAACTGGCTGGCGAGGAGCTCAGAACTGCTCCAGGAAGCGCAGATCACTGGTGTACAACCGCCGGATGTCATCAATGCCATGGCGCACCATGCAGAACCGCTCCACCCCGAGACCGGCGGCGAAACCACTCCAGCGCTGCGGATCAAGGCCCAGGCCCTCCAGCACCGCCGGATCGACCATGCCGCAACCCATCACCTCCAACCAGCGGCCGCGCCACTGCACGTCCACCTCAGCTGAGGGCTCGGTGAAGGGGAAATAGCTGGCGCGGAAACGCACCGGCAGATCACCGAAAAACCTCTGCAGGAAAGTGGTGACCGTGCCGCGCAGATGGCTGAAATCAAGGCCTTCATCCAGGGCCAGCACCTCCACCTGGTGAAACACCGGCGAGTGGGTGGCATCGACCGCATCGCGGCGGAACACCCGGCCGGGGGCCACGATCCGCACCGGTGGTGGATTCTGCTCGAGATGGCGGATCTGCACCGGTGAGGTGTGGGTGCGCAGCAGCCGCTCGCCACCATCCGCGCCTGGGGCCAGATAAAACGTGTCCTGCATGTCCCGGGCCGGATGGTGCGGCGGGATGTTGAGGGCGGTGAAGTTGTAGTGGTCGGTCTCGATCTCCGGCCCTTCGGACACGCGGTAGCCAAGGCCGGCGAAAATGTCGACGATCTCCTCGATCGTGCTGATCAGCGGATGGCGATGGCCCGGCGGCACGTAGCGGCAGGGCACCGTCACATCCAGCCGCTCCTGGTCCAGCCGCTGCGCCATCGCCGCCGTTTTGACACTCTCCAGCCGCTGGGCCAGCAGCGTCTGCACCAGCTCCTTGAGCAGGTTGGCCCGCTGGCCGACCAGCGGGCGCTCGGCGCCGGGCAGTTTGCCCATGGCGCCGAGCACACCCGAAACGCGCCCCTTCTTGCCCAGCAAGCCCACCCGCAGCTCTTCGAGCTCGGCGGCACCTGAAGCGGCGGCGATGGCAACGGCGGCCTCGGCTTCCAGCTGCTCCAGCTGATCGGTGAGGTCCTGGAGGCTGACGATGGCACTCACGGGCTGGGGGCTGGGCAGATCGGTGGCTGACTGTAGGCAGCCGCGTTGAACCTGCTGCCGAGCTCGCAGCCTTGAACTCGGTAGCGTTGCGGCAGTGCCGCCCGCCGCAATGGCTCCGCTCCGCCTCCTGATCAGCAACGACGACGGGGTGTTCGCCGCTGGCATCCAGGCCCTGGCCGCCGAGGCGGTGGCCCGCGGCCATCAGGTCACGGTGGTCTGCCCGGACCAGGAGCGCTCCGCCACCGGCCATGGGCTCACCCTGCAGTCGCCGTTGCGGGCTGAACGGGCCGATGAACTGTTCGCCCCAGGGGTGCGGGCCTGGGCCTGCAGCGGCACCCCCTCCGACTGCGTCAAGCTGGCCCTGTTCCGCCTGCTGGACGAGCCACCGGACCTGGTGCTCTCCGGCATCAACCACGGTCCCAATCTGGGCACCGATGTGCTCTATTCCGGCACCGTGGCGGCGGCGATGGAGGGCACGATCGAAGGCTTTCCAGCCCTGGCGGTGAGCAGTGCCGATTTCCAGTGGCGCCATTTCCAGCCGGCGGCCCGCCTGGCCCTGGAAGTGGCCGAGTCCATGCACCGGGCCGGCTGGCCCGAAGGCCTGCTGCTGAACCTGAATGTGCCGCCCCTGCCCGCTGAGGCGATCGGCCCGCTGCGCTGGTGCCGCACGGCGGTGCGTCGCTACGTCGACCAGTTCGACAAGCGGGTCGATCCGCGCGGCCGCACCTATTACTGGCTGGCCGGCGAAGTGGCCAACGATCTCGAAGCCCAGGTGGCTGGTCCGGCTGACTGGCCGATCGATGTGGCCTGGATCGACACCGGTGGCGCTTCGCTGACGCCCCTGCAACCCGAACTGCTCTGGCGAGGCCTGACCCAGAACCTACCGGCGGCGGAGAGCCTGAGCCGCTGAAGCGGCCCGCAACCTTCAAGCTCAGGCCCGCCGGTACACCCGCTGCAGCAGCCAGAGGCTGATCCACAGGCCGATCAGATGGGCGAACAACACCTGGGTGTTGCTCAGCACCGAAAGCATCTCGATCGAGGTGATCGGCAGGCCGATCACCCGGCCGGCGGCTCCAGGAGCCGGCTGAATCTGGGCGCCGAAAAAGCCCGGAACCTGTTGCGAGGCCTGCACGAACAGGCTGCCCGCCATCGCCTGATAACCGATCACCGCCAGGCTGACGCCCACCAGATCGGCCAGCACGCCGCGCTTGATCAGGCGGGCCGTTTCGCCCTTGCTGGGCCGTACCGGGCTGGCCACGGCCCTGCCACAGCGGATCACCAGACCGCTCTGCCAGATGGACCAGAGCAGCACGAAGAAGGCCAGGGTGGTGAGCGAGAGGCCCGGGCCCAGGCCCAGGGCCCGAGCTGAGTTGGCCGCCAGGCGCCCACCGATGTTGCTGAACAACAACACCCCCATCACCACCACCGCCATCACCACCTGGGCCCAGAGACGGATCCAGGCCATGCGGCGCAGGGCAGCGGAGATCAATTGCAGATCCAGACGATCAACCATCGCGGGGGTGGCGGGCCGCCGTGCGACCTGATGGCACCCAAACTTGCCATGGGAGGATCGGGCCGGCGAGGTCCGCGTCGTTGATTCCGCTTCACAATCCCAGCGATGCCCTGCGCCCCACCGCGATCGCGCTGGGCAGTTTCGATGGTCTGCATCGCGGTCATCGCCGTGTGATCGCCGCTGTCGTCCCCCCCGAGCCAGGGCCGGCCGCGACGGCCCGCCGGACGGATCCTGACTGGCGTGATGGCGCCCTGAGCGGCGCCCATCAACACGCCGGGGCGAGACTCCAGCCCGAGCCGATTCCCACGGTGGTGAGCTTCTGGCCCCATCCGCGCGAGGTGCTGCATGGCGAGCCGCGGCTGCGGCTCGATCTACCGACCGAGAAGCTGGAGTCCCTGGAGCCGCTCGGCATCCGCCAACTGGTGCTGGTGCCCTTTGATCGAGCCCTGGCGGCCCTCACGCCCGCCCAATTCGTCGAGCAGGTGCTGGTGAGGCAACTGCAGGCCCGCCGCATCGCCGTCGGCGACAACTTCCGCTTCGGGGCGGGCCGCTGTGGCGATGCCGCCGAGCTGGCCCGCCTCGGCGGCCGCCATGGCATCGCCGTCAGCGTGCTGCCGATGCTCTTCGATGGAGCCGAACGGGTGAGCAGCAGCCGCATCCGCCGGGCCCTGGCCGCCGGCCGGATCAGCGAGGCCCGCCGGCTGCTGGAGCGGCCCTATCGCTTCAGCGGGCTGGTGGTGCAAGGCCGGGGCCTGGGTCGCGGCCTGGGCTGGCCCACCGCCAATCTGCAGGTGGATGGCCGCAAGTTCCTGCCCCAGGAGGGGGTCTATGCCGCTCTGGCCTGGCTGGAGAGCGGCGAGCCGGGGGTGGCCGGCGGCGAGGCGATGGCGGCGGTGATGAACCTGGGTCCCCAGCCCACGGTCGATCCCCTGGCCCCCTCGGCGGTGGAGGTGCACCTGCTGGATCGCCAGATCGAGCTGGTGGGGAGCCGGCTGCGGGTGGAACCCATCCAGCTGCTGCGCCACCAACAACGCTTCGCCAGCCTGGAGGCCCTCAGTGATCAGATCGGGGCCGATGCCCGCGAGGCCCGCCAGCTCCTGGCTGAGCCCCAGGGTTCGCCCCTAGCCGGCCGGATAGGCGTGGGTGAGACCCCAGCCGATGAAGGCGGCGATGCCCCCCAGCAGCAAGATGCCTGACACCAGCGCCAGCATCGGGTTGTCAGCTCCGTTCGGATCGGTGGCCATCGCTCTGCCGCAATCGATCACACCCTAGACAGGGTACGGAACGTGCTTCTGACCGCTTCGTGACGCATCAGTCCACCGCCGGCCTGCGCCTGCTCGACGCCAATCTCGATCGGGCCCGGGAAGGTCTGCGGGTGCTGGAAGACTGGTGCCGCTTCGCCCTGGACCGCCCCGATCTCGTGGCCCGCACCAAGGACCTGCGCCAGCGGCTCGGCCGCCAGCACCACGAACGCTTCAAGCTGGCGCGCCACAGCGCCAGTGATCCGGCGGCGGGGCTGACCCACCCGGCCCAGCTGCAGCGCCTGGACGACAGCGCCGTGCTGGCAGCCAATGCCGCCCGCGTGCAGGAAGCCCTGCGGGTGCTGGAGGAGTTCGGCCGCCGCGATCAACCCGAGCTGGCCAGGGAAGCCGCCGCCATCCGCTATCTCGTCTACGACCTCGAGGTGGATCTGATCCAGGCCTCACGGCTGGGCCTGGGACGGCGGGAGCTGCTGCGCCGCGCTCACCTCTATCTGGTCACCAGTCCGGTGCCGAATCTGGAGGCTGTGGTGGCGGCCGCCCTGGCGGC
>CAIZOZ010000163.1 GCA_903934745.1 uncultured cyanobacterium | reverse complement strand
GAGGAAGCGGGCTCGCACGCCTGGATGGGCCGGATTCAGCCACACCCGTAAATCCTTCAGCGGTGAGCTTTTCAGGTTGGCGCCGTGCAGGGCATAGAGGCTGCTGCCATCGGCGCGGCGCAGCACCCAGTCCGGGTGCTGCCGCACCACCTCGGCATCGGCCGGTTCCATCAGGCCGTACTCAAACCAAGGGATCACCTGCATGCCGCGACGCTGGGCCGCCCGGGTGAGCCGGCAGATCGGATCGAGGTCGGGCTTCACGGCTGCCAGCGCCGCTTCGATCGGCGCATGGCGGCTGCGGTGGAAGGTGGTGCCCCGGCTCCAGACATTGGGATAGAGGGTGTTGAAGCCGCTCGCCGAGAGCTGCTGCACCGCCAGCTCGATTCGCTGCGGGTCGTAGTACAGCGGGCTCGGGCTGTTGGTCAACCAGACCCCCACCCGGCGCCCGAGGGGCTGGGGCAGGCGGCTGGACCCCGACGGCAAGGCCTGGGCCGGCAAGGCCCCAGCCAGCTGCAGCAGGCCCGTGAGCAGCAAGGTGAGGCTCAGCGGCAAGTGGCGCTTGAGGTGGGCCCGACGCCGCAGCGGAGCCAAAGGGGCCAGAGGGTTCGGGCTGCCGGCCATGGCTGCTGGGGCGCCCTCGGGCGGGATGGCAGAACCCGGGCTCAGCGGAACATCGAGCTCACCGAGCTCTCCTGGTGAATTCGCCAGATCGCCTCGCCGAGCACGGTGGCGATCGAGAGCACTTGCAACTGGGGGAAATGACGCTCCGGTCCGAGCGGAATGCTGTTGGTGACCACCACCTCCTCAAACAGACCCGGTTCGGAGAGCCGTTCGCTGGCCGGTGGCGAGAACACGGCGTGGGTGGCGCAGCACAGCACCCGGGCGGCACCACGCTGACGCAGCAGCCTGGCGCCGGCGCAGATGGTGCCACCGGTGTCGATCATGTCGTCGATCAGCACGGCTGTCTTGCCGACCACATCGCCGATCACGGTGAGGCTTTCGGCCACATTGTGACCCGAGCGCCGCTTGTCGATGATCGCCAGGGGCGCATCGTTCATTTTTTTGGCAAAGGCCCGGGCCCGGGCCACCCCGCCCACATCCGGCGAAACCACCACCATCTCGCCGAGGTTGCGGGTGCGCAGATAATCCACCAGCACCGGCGAGCCGTAGATGTGGTCGCAGGGAATGTCGAAGTAGCCCTGGATCTGGGAGGAATGCAGGTCCATGGCCAGCACCCGGTCCACGCCGGATTTAACCAGCAGGTTGGCCACCAGCTTGGCGGTGATCGATTCGCGGCCCGCTGTCTTGCGGTCGGCGCGGGCGTAGCCGTAGTAGGGGATGACGGCGGTGATCTGCCGGGCGGAGGCGCGCCGACAGGCATCCACCATGATCAACAACTCCATCAGGTGGTCGTTGACCGGCGCACAGGTGGGCTGGATCAGGAACACGTCGCAGCCGCGGATCGATTCCTGGATCTGGATGTAGAGCTCGCCGTCGGCAAAGCGCTTGATCACCCGGGGACCGTCAGGGACGCCCAGATAGTCACCGATTTCTCGGGCCAGTTCGGGATTGGAGTTGCCACTGAACAACCGCAGCCGGTGGTTGTCCTGCTGGGCCTGGGAAGTCACCCCGCTCGGCTCCACCCGTTGGGGGAGCGCCGTGGTCGAGAAACTGGTCACGGGGTGGTGAGCGGTCCTGCGCAGCTCCGATGGTAGAAGCGTGGCGGCCCCCCAGGGATGACCTGCGATGACGGTTTTGAATTCCAGGGTGGAGCCGCCGCCCGATTCAGCGGCGCCGAGAGCCTCAGAACCGGCTCTGGTGCTGGTGGGATTCGGGTTAGCCGGGGCGCCGGCACCGGCGGGATTGCCCTCGCTGTTGCCGCTGGCGCAACGATTGGCCGGCCCGCTGGCGCTGCCGCTGCATCGCCTCAGCCCGTTGCACGATCCCAATGTCGCCCTGGCTGCTCTGGAGCGTGCCGTCGCCGGCGCGGCTGAAGGCCCTCTCTGGCGCCCGGACAAGGGCCCCGCTGCGCTGGCGGTGCTGGAGCTCGATCCGGGCCTGTCACTGCCGGCCGGAGGCCGCTGGGTCGAGGCGCTGGGAGCCTGGCGCCAGCCCTGTGTGCTGGTGATCGAGGCCGGTCAGCTGGCCTGTGGCTGGCCGGCTGCCGGCACGGCCTTGCTGCAGCAGTGGCGGGTGCCGTTGCTGGGCTTGTTGCAGTGGGGGGGGAGCTGGGACGGCCTGGCGCGCCGCCGGGATGGCTTGCCCTGGCTGGGAAGCGTCGTTGGCGGCGAGGCTGGAGAGGAGCAGATCCGCGCTCTGGTAGCGGTGCTGGCGCTGCGCTGGCAGCAGCTGGACCTGCGCTGAGGCGCCTGGGGCTGCTGCTCGCCGCACTCAGTTGTCGTTCCAGAGAGGCAAGGTTGCCGTGCTGCTCAGCTGCCGCAGCTTGCCGTGGCTGGGTTTGGCCGGATCCAGGGGCAGGCTGGCGAACTGAATCGGACGGTCGCTGTCGAGTCCTGCCGCCAGCAGGCTCAGGGTTTCCCGCGAGCTGAGGTTGGTGTCGACCTTCCCCTGCAGCATCTGCAGCAGATAGGCCAGCTTGGCCAGCTGCTGCGGCTGTCGCAGCCGTTCGCGCAGGGCGGTTTCGACCAACTGATGGTTGAGCCGGCGGCCCGTTTCCGCCAGCCCCTTGTCCTGGAAGCGCACCAGCTGCTCCACCTGGGCGCCGCCCAGGTCCTGCAGCCCGCCCTGGAGATCGATCTTCAGCTTCTGGGCCTTGTCCTCGTAGCGCATCGTTCGGGGTGGATCGAGCTCCAGTCCGCCGAGGCCGTTGATCAGATCGCGCAGAGCGCTGCGGGGCAGCACCAGGTAGCGGTCGGGGCGGGGCGGTTGCAGGCCGGTGAGTTCCCGCACGGCACCGGCGGTCAGGGCCACTCCACCACGGCGAAAGAGGTCACCCAGGGCCAGGGGTTGGCGGCTGCCGGGCAGGGTCACCGCCAGTTCCCTGGGCAGGTTGAGCACCTGCAGCGGCCCCTTGGGATCAATGCGGATCAGCAGCAGGGCGTCGGCATTGGCGGGCCCGGCCGGTGCCGCCCCGTTGCTGACATCGCCGAGCTGGTCGCTGTCGCTGCCGATCACCAGCAGGGTGATCGGGCGCCGCGGTTTCTCCGCCAGGGTCCCGGGGGTCAGCTCGGCCTTCGGTTCGAACGCCTTGTCGCGCGGATGCCAGACCACACCCAGGGCCGTGGTCCCCAGCACCGCGCCGATCACCACCAGGGCGCCGCCGGCCAGCCGCGCCGCCGTCAGCTGTGGCAGGCGCGGCGTTGATCGCGGTTGCCCCGTCTGAGGCGCTGCATTCCCGCGACGGCGGCCCAGCCTGCGGCCGGGCCGGCCTTGGCCCTGGCCTTGGCCTGTGGGCTGGGATGACGGGGAAGGCGGACGATCCCGGCGAGGAGGCATCGAGCCGGAGAGCGGATGGATGGCCGTTCACTCTGACCCACTTCGGACCAAGGCGGCACCCGATCGGACCCGGCTGGGGAGCGTGACCGATAACTTGAGCTCCAGCACCCAGCCCCGTATCGCTTGACAGCCGCCCAGCCCGCGAGCTCAGCCAACCCACCGCGCCCGGGGCCAACCCCGCTGTCTGCTGGTTCCAGCCAGGGGCTCGCCCCCCATGAACGGGCCCGGCCGTTGGCTCCGGGCAGCGTCTATCCGGCCAAGGATCTCTGTAGCCAATGCGGCCTCTGTGACAGTCGCTGGGTGGCTTACGTGCGCAGTGCCTGCGCCTTTCTGGAGCAACGGTTCGAGGCGATGGAGCAGCGGGCCCATGGCCGCAGCCGCGACCTCGACAACGAAGACGAGCTTTATTTCGGCGTGCAGCAGCGCATGCTCAGCGCCCGTCTGCAGGCGCCGATCCCGGGGGCCCAGTGGAGCGGCATCGTCTCGCGCATCGGTGTGCGGGCCCTGGAGACCGGGCTGGTGGATGCGGTGCTGTGCGTGCAGCAGAGCGAACACGATCGGTTCACCCCGGTGCCGGTTCTGGCGCGCACACCCGAGCAGGTGCTGGCCGCCAGGGT
Source organism: uncultured cyanobacterium (assembly GCA_903934745.1). Lineage (GTDB taxonomy): Bacteria > Cyanobacteriota > Cyanobacteriia > PCC-6307 > Cyanobiaceae > Cyanobium. Next base: position 1,912 of record CAIZOZ010000163.1, on the reverse strand, counting down.
CAACAAGCCCACCCTGAGCCCGAACCTGAAGGTGCTCGAGCAACTGCCCGGCAGCGGCATTCGCCGGCTGCTGGCGATCGGTGTGGGTTGTCAGATTCAGGCCCTGCGGGCGGTGCAGGACAGCCTGCCGCTGGACAAGCTCTACGTGCTTGGTTTGCCCTGTGTGGACAACGTTTCGCGCCAGGGTCTGCAGACCTTCCTTGAGAGTGCCAGCCGTTCCCCTGCCACGGTGGTGCACTACGAGTTCATGCAGGATTTCCGGATTCATTTCCGCCATCAGGATGGCCACGAGGAAACCGTTCCTTTCTTTGGCCTCGATACGCCCAAGCTGAAGGATGTGTTCGCCCCCAGTTGTCTGAGCTGCTTCGACTACACCAATGCCGGTGCCGATCTGGTGGTGGGTTACATGGGAGCGTCCTTCGGCCGTCAGTGGATCACGGTGCGCAATGACACCGGAGCCGAGCTGCTGGCCCTGGTCGAAGACGAACTCGAGACGGCGCCGGTGACCAGTGGCGGTGACCGGCGCCAGGCCGTGCAGCAGGGCATTGAGGCCTACGACAAGGCTCTGCGCCTGCCGATGTGGCTGGCCGAGCTGGTCGGGTGGCTGGTGCAACGGGTGGGCCCCAAGGGGTTGGAATACGGCCGCTTCTCGATCGACTCCCACTTCACCCGCAACGCCCTGTGGCTGCGCCGCCATCACCCCGCCATGGCTGAGCGTCACATCCCCGCCTTTGCCCGTCGAATCATCAGCCGTTATCGGCTCCCCGCTTCATGAACACCAACAACCGCCGTTGCGGAGTGCTGCTCCACCCCACCTCCCTGCCCGGTACGGCGGCCTGCGGCAGCTTTGGCGCCGCTGCCCGCGACTGGATCGATCTGCTGGTGCGTCAGGGGGTGGGGGTGTGGCAATTGCTGCCCCTGGCCCCCACCGATGGCACCGGTTCGCCGTACAGCTCTCCCAGCGGTTCGGCCCTCAATCCCTGGTTGATCGACGCCGATGATCTGCTGGCCGCCGGCCTGATCAACGCCGCTGATCACGCTGGCCTGCCAGCTGGCGGCTTGGATCGCCTCGACCCCGCCACCGCCTCCGCCCGGGCCGCCGCCGTGGCGGAGGCCCTGGGCCGGCATTGGAGCGAGCAGTCCCAGGAGTGTCAGCAGGCTTTTGCCACCTGGCGGCGCTCCCAGGCCTTCTGGCTGGAGGATCACTGCCGCTTCATGGTGCTGCGGCGTCTGCACCAGGGCAAGCCCTGGTGGGAGTGGCCCGGTCCCCTGGCCCAGCGCCAGGGTCGGGCCCTGAGCCAGCTCACGACCGAGCACGGCCCTGAGCTGCTGGCGGAGGCCCTGCTGCAATGGCAGTTGCGCCAGCAGTGGGCCCAGCTGCAACGGCAGGCCCGGGCCGGTGGTCTGCGACTGGTGGGCGATCTGCCTTTTTATGTGGCCCACGACAGCGTCGATGTCTGGTGCCGCCGCCATCTGTTCTCCCTGGGCCTGGACGGTCAGCTGCTGCAACAGAGTGGTGTTCCCCCCGATTACTTCGCCGCCACGGGCCAGTTATGGGGCACGCCGGTGTATCGCTGGTGGCGCCATCGGCTGAGTGGCTTCCGTTGGTGGTTGAACCGGTTGGAGCTGCAACTGGAGCTCTTCGATCTGCTGCGCCTCGACCATTTCCGGGCCCTGGAGTCTTATTGGAGCGTGCCGGGGGCGGATCCCACGGCGGAGCATGGCCAGTGGTGCGTGTCGCCGGGTATGGCCCTGCTGGCCAAACTTGAGCGGCGCTGCCGCCGGCAGGGACTGCTGCTGCCGGATGGTCGCCTGCCGTTGATTGCCGAAGATCTGGGCGTGATCACTGCCGCGGTGGAGGCGATCCGGGATCGCTTCCGGCTTCCCGGCATGAAAATTCTTCAGTTCGCCT
>CAIZOZ010000162.1 GCA_903934745.1 uncultured cyanobacterium | reverse complement strand
TGGTGGTGGAGGGCCAGGTGCTGCTGCGCGATCGCCAGCTGCTCACCCTCGACGAGCCGGCCATCAACGCCGAGGCCTTGGTGTATCGCCGTCGCATTGTTGAGCGGCTTGGCCTGGACCCGGGGCCACTGGCGGCTCAGAACTGAAGCTGCAACTGCAGCCCCAGCGCCAGGATCGAGCCGATGCTGGCCGGGGCCTGGATCCACTGCAGCACCGGTTGCAGCGACAGAGTGCTGTTGATGTTGATGCTGTAGTTGAGCTCCAGCAGCGATTGCGGCCGCAGGCCCGCCAGCAGGGACTGATTGAAGCGGCTGTGGCCGTAGCCCAGAGCCAGCACATCGAAGGGGCGCCCGGCGATCAGCCCCTGACACAGCCAGCCGCCGCTGCCAAACAACGTGACGGGATTGCCACCCGCCTCGTTGCCACCGCTGAATCCGAGCCAGATCCGATTATCCAGGCCGATTGGCAGCTCAGGCGCCAGGGTGAGGGAACTGAACACCATGGGCAAGATCGCGCTGCTGCTGGCGTCAGCGAGATAGCCACCGCCCACCTGCAGCAGCGGGGCCGGCAGCATCCGGGTGAAGGAGTGGCCACGATGCCGGATGGGCGCCACGAGGCGTCGGGCCCCGGGCAGGCGATCAAAGCGCCACTGCAGCACCTGAACATGGCCCTGGAAGCTCGGCTGGTCGGGCACGACCCCCAGCAGGGCGGCCACATTGGTGCTGGGATCAAGCAGGTAGGCGGCGTAATGCCATTCGCCCTGGGCACCGGTATCGCCGGGCAAGGCCGGATCAGCGGCGCTGGGGCGCCAGTGCAGCTCAACGCCCGGAGCCACATAGGGGTTGAGCGGCAGGCCCGGCTGGTTGAGGTTGAGCACGTCGTTGAAGACGGGATTCAGATAGGCGGTCAACACCGGCGCTTGCCCGAAGCCGGGGTCGAGTGAAAACAAGCCGGCCTTGACATCCACCGCTGCACCGAGCCGCTCAATGCTGGCCTCGGTGATCCAGAGACCAGTGGGGCTGTCCAGGGCTGTGAGCGGGAAGACCGCACCGATGCGTTGGCCGTAGCCGGCGACACCACTGACGAGGGTGAGGGCCCCATGCACCTGCCAGTGATCGGCCTCACTCCAGCGGCTCTGGTCCTTGCCGAAGCCGCTGCTGAGCTTGAAATCAAGATTGGTCTGCTGAATCGCGTTGCGGCTCTGCACCAGCCCACCGATGGGATTGACGAAACCGTCACCTTGGACAGTCAGCGCCAGGGTCAGCCAGGGGGGCACCTGCAACAGCGCATTGAGCGTGGGCCAGGACGAAGCAAGGGCCAGGGGGGGCTGGGGATCAGCCGCGGCAGGCGGCGGCGGCGTGGGAACCGAAACCTGGCTCGGGCTTTGCGGTGGTGCCTCGGGCCTGGGCGCCCTTGGCAGGGGATCGGCCACCGCCCGCGGATTTCCGAGGGAGGCTGCGGCCCACAGCAGCACGATCGCCCGCCAGCCCAGCCGCCCCGCGCACCTGGGAGCGGGACGGCGACGCAGCTGCCGACCGGCCGGAGGGGCGATCACATGGAGCTGACCATGGAGGCATGGACTTTAGGCAGGGCCGACCTGCCGCTTGAGGCCCAGCTGCAGCGGCGCACCAGGACGTGGGGCCACGTCAAACCGGCAGGGCCAGGGGAACCTCTGAACAACCAACCCACGCCAAATTCTCGGCGACGAGAGGGCCATGCGTGTCAAGACTCGGATCGATGGCGCACCACAGCTGGCTCAGCGCCAGCCCACCAGCCAGGCCAATTGGTAGAAGCAGAAACTGACCAGCCAGGCCAGCACCAGGGACCAGAGCACGGAGAACAGGGTGAAGCCAAGTCGTTTCGACTCCGTGCGAATCACCGCCACCGTGGAAAGGCAAGGGGTGTAGAGCAGGGTGAACAGCATGAAACTCACCGCCTGCACCCAGCTCACCTCGCCGACCAGGGCCTGGCCGAGGGCAGTGCTGCTGGCCGTTTGCCCGTAGATCACCGCCAGGCCTCCGAGCACAATCTCCTTGGCGATGAAGCCGAACACCAGGGCCACCGTGAGCCTGGGATTGATGCCGATCGGCGCCAGCAGCGGCTGCAGCAGCTCTCCCAGCTGACCGGAGAGGGACTGGGCCGAGGCGGGGGCAACACCGAAAGGCAGGTTGTTCAACAACCAGATGCCCACCACTCCAAAGATGATGAAGCGGCGGGCCCAGAACCAGAAATGACGCACCTCCGCCCAGGCCCGACGCCAGATCTGGGGAAGGGTCGGCAGGCGGTAAGGGGGCAGCTCCAGCACGAGGGACTCCTCACTGGCAAAGCGTCCCTTGAACAACAGGGCCGTCAAAATCGCCGCCCCAAAACTGAGCAGGTAGAGCGCGAAGATCACCAGGGCGCCCTGGCGCGGCGAGAAGAACACCGACGCCATGAACAGAAAAACATTCAGACGGGCTGAACAGAGCGAGAAAGGAATGATCAGCATCGAAAGCAGCCGCAATCCACTCGATCGCATCACCCGGGTGCCGAGAATCGCCGGCACGTTGCAGCCGAAGCCCATCAGCGACAGCACAAAGCTGCGGCCATCAAGCCCGAGCCGCTCCATGAAGGCATCCATCAGGAAGGCGGCACGCGAGAGATAACCGCTGTCCTCCACCACGCCCATGGCGAGAAAGAACAGGAAGATCACCGGCAGAAAGGCGCTGACGGTGCCGATCCCCAACACCAGGCCATCGGTGATGAACGCACTCAGAAAGGGCGGCCAACTCGCCAAGGCAGGGGTCAGCACAAAGCGACTGAAATGGTCGATCAGGGCACTGAGGGCTTGCTGCATCGGCACGCCCAGGGCGTAGATGGCCTGAAACATCAGGGCCATCACCAGCAAGAAAATCGGCAGACCCAGCAGGGGATGCAACAACCAGCGATCCAGCCGACGGGTCAGGGCGTCGCGCCACTGGGCCGGGAACGTCACGGCAGCCTGCAGGATCGGGTCCATGACTGCGGCCAGAGCGCCATCCGCGGCGGCCAGCCTTGCCTCCAGATCCAGCACCGGGCATCCAGTGCCAGGCGGCGAAGCCGCCAGCGCCTTGGCGATGGCATGGCGGGCCAGACCCAGTCCCTGGCGGTACTTGGCGCTGATCAGCAGCACCGGCAGCTCCAGCCGACGGGCCAGCTCATCGAGATCGATACCGACACCGAAACGCCTGGCCTCATCGGCCATGTTCAACAACACCAGGGCCGGTAACCCCAACTGCCGCACCTGCAGGGCCAGCCTGAGCTGACGATCGATCTGCGAGGCATTGAGGATGATCACCACCAGATCCACCGGGGTGGACTCCAGGAAGCGACGCACCACCGCCTCATCTTCAGAGTGGCCCCGCAGGTCGTAGATGCCCGGTAGATCGACCAGCTGAACGCGGCGACCCTCGAGATTCAGCTCCGCTTGCAGCAGATCCACCGTCAACCCCGGCCAGTTGCCGATATGGGCATGGGCGGCCGTGAGTTGGGAGAAGAGCGTGGATTTGCCCGTGTTGGGCATTCCCACCACGGCCACCATGGCCTGGCCGGACACCGGCGCCACCCCGGCGGAATCGAGACAATGGGTCATCGGGCCACCCGGCCGGGATCGGCGCTGAACACCTGGATGCGGGCGGCATCGATCCGGCGCAGCATCAGCTCCGTCATGCCGACCCGCAGATGGATCGGCCCCGACCACCAGCCGCGCCGCAGGACTTTCAGCTGCTGACCGGGCTTGATCCCGAGAGCCTCCAGGCGATGCCGCAGCCCCGGCTCCACCGCCAGCGCTGTGACCATGGCGATTTCACCGGCGACCAGATCAACCAGCCGCCGGCTGGCAGGGGACGGAACAGCGAGAGCAGCCAGGGCGACTTATTGCGAATGATGCTCATTATCTTAAAGCCAGGCGGCGGCCCGGCTCAAGGGCGGCCTGAGCGGCTGTTAATCGCCATCACCGCGCCGCCCCCCAGCAGCAGCGTGAGGAACAAGGTGACAGCAACCGCTCCGCCAGCAAGGGCCCGGGCCACCAGCGCCACCAGAAGGCTCATCAGCACCAGGACCAAAACGGAAAGCAGCGAGCTCATGGGCTGGCGGCGGGCTCAGGGATTGGGCCGAAAACCAAGACGCCCCTTCGCCATCGATGACGCCGGGCACAGCAGCCAGCCAGGCCAGGCCTGACCCAGCCACGGCGAGCCGGTGCCGCGGTGTCGCCCGTCATGGCTTGCCGGGACCGGACCAAACGCGACACAGGGGAACGAGACACAGCAATTGAGAGGCCTTCAAAGCCAACCCTTCGCCAACGAGCCTCGCCGGAGCGGATCACGTTCAAGAACCAACGTCACGGATCAACACTTCAGCTCCAGACCCGCCAAGGCGACGCACACCGGGGGCACACCGCAAGCGTCGAGCGAAGCCAGGGCTTCATGGTTCAACACAAAACACTGAGCATTCTTGCTCAATCCGTGATCGAAAACAACGATTCATCGTACGGTCAGGAGACCACCACATCAAGAGCGCCATGGGCACCTGGACGGCGAACTCCTTCGAGCACTCCTTGGGCATGAATACCCAATTACCGTTTGATTCCAACACCCTGCTCAGGAACGAAAAGCATCAATCAATGGATGCGGTCGAGGCCTACTTCGAGTGCATCACCACCTGTTCACTGGACGATGGCGAGTGCATCACCACCTGCACAGAAACCCTCAGGGAGCAAAGTTGATCCCACGCCGATTCTGAGCCGTGGGGGTCAGCTGCCGAAAGCGCACTTGGGGCTCTGTCTAGGCAGAGCCCTTTTGCTTGCCATGGAGCCCGATGGAGCGTCGCCAACATCAGGGCAGGCGCAACGACCAGCCAGGGGAAGGGTACAGAGCTGAGCCAGGTCGTGCTATGGATACTGAAAAGGTGGCGAAATACAGCCCGTGGCCACATCCAACCCAGCTCGATCCGGGCAGCCAGCAGAGACCGAACCTGAAGCTGCAGCTGATGGCCGATCCCCCAGAAGCTCTGAGCGCAGTCGCATGCCAGCCGGAACGCCGGCCCGGATGACGTTGCCCGACAAGCAAAGTATTTACGTCACACTTCATAACATCAGTGAGGGTGGCTGCTGTGTGATTCGCACCGGCCAATTGCCCCTGAAGCCAGCAGACCAAGTGCGGATTGAGGTCTGGCATGACGACATCCAGCTCAAGGTGTCCTTTGCCGCCAGCGTGCGCTGGGTGACTTCTCTAGCGATGAGCAGCAAGGCAGGTCTGCGTTTTGTTGATTCTTCAGTCAAAACCCGTCGCTATATCAAGCAGTACCTCAACCACTCCGGTGCCCTCACCACCTGAGCAGCTCCCCGTCAGGCCCGCTGCAGCAAACGGCGGCGCAGCCGATCACTGAGCTCTTCGCCAGCCAGGGTGAGCAGGGCATAAACCACCACCAGCGCCGCCAACTGATCCCAGGCAAAACTGCTGAGGCTCTCCAGCATCTGACTGCCGAGGCCCACCGCGCCGGCCAGCCCCACCACCACCGTTTCCCGCAGCATCACATCGCTGCGATAGGCCCCATAGGCCAGGTAGGAGCGGGCCACCCCGGACAGACCGCCATAGAACAGGGCCAGACGGGGGCCACTGCCAGCCGCCAGCAGCGCCTCCTGCGCCGCAGGGTTGTGATCCTCAAGGCTCTCCCGCAGCAGGCGACCGAGAATGCCGAGGTTGTGCAACCCCAGGGCCAGGGCTGCCGTGATCACACCGGGCTTGAGCACGAACAACAGCAGCAGCAGCGTCAGCGGCGGCGGCCAGAGCCGAGCCAGCACCCAGCCGCAAGTCACCAGCCGGCGCAGCCAGGGCCAGGGGGCCGCGACCAGCAATTGCAGGGGGGCCAAGCCCACCGCCAGGCCAGCCGCCAGAGCTGTCAGTACCAGGGTGCCGCCCACCAACTGGAACCAAGGCAGGCTCAACACCGCCTGCCAACCGCCGGATCCCAGTCCCGGCAGCGGCTGCCAATGCCCGAGTGCGGCCGGATCCACCCCCAGGATCCAACCCAACCCCAGCAACAGCGGCAGCAGGGCCAGAAGGGCCACCACCATTTCCCGCCCCCGCCGGCCCACGCCGGCCTGGTGGAGCGCCAAGCGGCGCGGCATCGACCAGCGCCGCCGCAGCTGGCCCACACCAGCCTCCAGCAACAGCATCACCACGAGCAGCACCCACAGACCACTCCAGAGTTCGTGAAACTCGAGCGACTGCAAAGTCAGCTTCAGTTCCGTGCCCAGACCGCCAAGGCCGAACACTCCCAGCAAGGTGGCACTGCGCAGCGCACATTCGAGCCGATAGCCGCCGTAACTCAGCACCCCGGGCAACAGGGGCGGGCCCAGGGCTGTCAGCAAAGCGGCGGGAGCCGGAGCGCCACTGGCGCGCAGGGCCTCCAGATTGGCGGTGGGGAGAGCATCGAGCAGATCGCTCACAACCCGGGCCACAAGGGCGGCGTAAGGGATAGCGATCGCCAGCACGGCCACCACCGGCTGTAACCCCAGCAGTTGCAACAGCAACAGCCCCCAGAGCAGCTCATGGATCGAGCGCGGCACCGCCAGCAGCCGGCGGATCAGCTGCGCCGGCAACTCCTGGCCCGACAACGTGCGCCAGACCGTGCGGGAACTGGCCAAACCCAGCACCAGGCCACCGAGCAGGCTGAGGCCCCAGCCCAGCAACGCCATCGCCACGGTCACGCCGAGGCCGGCCAGCAACGACTGGAGCACGATCGGATCCAGAGATGGCGTGACCGCAGCGACGCCGAATTGACCAATCAGCTCCCAACCGCCGCCATGCAGCAACCCCGGCAGGGCGATCAGCAGCGGCAACAGCACCAGGGCCGGCAACAGCAGCAGCAGCGGCGGAGCCGGCCTCACAGGGGAGCCGCCTCGCTGCCATAAAGACGCCGAAGCCAGGCCCCATCCACCGCTGCGGCTGCACAGTCGAACAGCAGACGGCCCTGCCGCAAGCCGATCACCCGATCAAAACCCACCAGCAGATCGGGACGATGCAGGCTCAGCACCAGGGCCCGGGGCGCCTGCGCCTGGCGCAGCAGCAGGGCCAGCAGCTGGCTGGCCAGGCGCGGATCGAGGCTGGCCAGCGGTTCATCGGCCAGCAGCAGGCTGGGCTGCTGGCGCAACAGGCGGGCCATGGCCAGCCGCTGGCGCTGGCCCCCGGAGAGGGCCGTGACCGGCTGGGGGAGCAGGGCCGGATCCAGCTCCATCTGGAGCAAGGCCTCGGCGCAGGCGGCAGTTTCCAGCGGCAACAGCAGATTGAGCAGGGCCCTGGGCCAGCCCCAATGCGCCAGGCGGGCCGCATTGAGGTTCTGCTGCACACTCAGCTCCTCGATCAGGCGCAGGTCCTGCCAGAGGGTGCCGATGCGGGCCTGCTGGCGGCGGCGCTGGCGAGCGGAGCGGGCCGGCGGCAGACCCTGCCAGAGCAGCTGACCGGCATCGGCGACCAGAGATCCATTGGCCACCGCCAACAGGGTGCTTTTGCCGGCACCGCTGGGGCCCAGCAGGGCCACCCGCTCGCCACAGTCGATGCGTAAATCCAGTGCCTCCAGCCGCGGCCGATCGCGACCGGCCACCGTGATCTGCCGAAGTTCCAGCAGCGGGGCAGCGACCGCCGGCTCAGGCCTCGCCATCGGGGTGCTGCTCCAGCAGGGCCTGGAGTCGCAGCAGCAGTTCAACCCGCTGGGCAGGATCACCGACCAGCTCCAGCTTGCCGGCCCCAGGCCACCAGTTGAGCTTCAGGTTGCTGACACCGTCTTCAAACACGGCCATCTGGAAGGCGCCCCGGGATT
>CAIZOZ010000161.1 GCA_903934745.1 uncultured cyanobacterium | reverse complement strand
TGGCTCTGCAGCTGGATGCCCACCACCTGCAGCAGCAGCAGCCCCGCCAGCCAGAACCAGCCGAAGCGGGTCGGCACGAGGTCGAGATTGCGCAACCCGAGACGCAAGCGCTCGCCCAGCTGGGGCTTACCGAATTCCATCGACCCCGGCCTGCAGTTGCCGGCTGCGCTCCCCCAGCGAGGCTCCGCACTGGCCGCCGTCGAGCCGGTGCTCACAGACCGCGGCCAGCACCGCCTGCACGTCGTCAGGGATGACGTGATCCCGGCCCGCCAGCAGGGCCCAGCCGCGGGCGGCCGCCAGCAGGCCGAGGCCGGCCCTGGGCGAGAGCGGCAGCCCCGGCTGGCTGGTTTCGCGGCTGCGCGCCAGCAGATCGAGCAGGTAGGCGATCAGGCTGTCGCTGGCGTGGAGGCTGGCCGCCTGATCCTGCAGGCGCAGCAGGTCGGCGGGTTGCAGCTGGGTGGCGAGTGCCTCGGGCCGCAGGCCCTCGCCCCGCAGCAGGGCGGCCTCTGCCTGGCGCTGGGGGAAGCCCAGCTGCAGGCGCATCAGAAAGCGATCGAGCTGGGATTCCGGCAGCGCCGAGGTGCCTCCCTGGTCGAGGCCGTTCTGGGTGGCGATCACGAGGAAGGGCGACGGCAGGGGATGGCTGACGCCGTCCACGCTCACCCGCCCCGCCGCCATCGCCTCCAGCAGGGCGCTCTGGGTGCGGGGGGAGGCTCGGTTGATTTCATCGGCCAGCAGCACCTGGCTGAACAGGGGGCCGCTCTGGAACTGGAAACGGCCGCTGGCTGGATCAAACACATTGAGGCCGGTGAGGTCGGCGGGCAGCAGGTCGCTGGTGAAGCTGACGCGCTTGAAGGCGAGTCCGAAGCTGCGGGCCAGGGCTTCAGCCAGGGTGGTTTTGCCGACGCCGGGCAGATCCTCGATCAGCAGATGGCCGCGGGCCAGCAGGCAGGCCACGGCGAGCCGCACCTGGTTGTCCTTGCCCAGCAGCACCTGGCTGATCGCGGCGATCACCCGATCGAGGCTGGCGGTGGAGGCGGTGTTGGCGGCGGGGCGGGACACGGTCTGGTGGGGCAGGGGGCGATGGATGCAGAGGGGGCCGCCAGGACGTGGAGAGGGCAACGCCAGCCGGAGTCATTCAAGGTCAGGGGCCGGGCTGACCCTGGTGGTCCAGGCTTTCCACAGCCAATGTCTGGGGCTATTTGGGTGGATGAAACGCGATGGCACGCGGGCTTGCGCAGCTGGCTCCGCGCCCTGTGGTTGATTGAAACGAGCGACATGTGAGCTGCCTGGCGCCCAAGTCGTTGGCTTGGTCGTGCTGGCAGGGGAAGGCCAATAATCCAGGCTTCGGGTTGCCTGGTCAGGCCGTCAGGTGGGGCATGTTGCTGCTGATCTACAGCTTTTCGACTGTACTGATTGCATCGGGTTCACCCTGGGTGGCTTGGGGGGCAAGCTCGTGCCGAAAGCTGGCCGAGCCTGGCGGAGGACTTTTCAGAAGCAATAACGGCTCTTCGCAGGATCTCGCCCATGATTTGTCCTGGAATTTAAGGCTGGCGGTTGCCTTTCCATTTTGTGATCAATAAACGAGGATCTGCAGATTGTGCTGTGGCCGTTATGGGCGGGCAGGGCGAGGGCGTCAGCTGTCATGGCTGCGGGTAGGGAGCGAAGGTGATTCCCTGGTCTGAGGTGGCTGTTGGGAAGACGAACTTGGCTCAAGATTCGCGCCAAGTTTCAGGCCTCTGCTATGCAATAATCCGCCAACTGAAATCTTTTTATTTCCGTGCGCCATGAGGGGCAGCAACAAGTTAAAATCGGTGTGATAGGGGCTGGTCCCGCCGGACTGACAGCGGCCTACCTGCTCAGTGGCGCTGACGTCGACGTGGAGGTCTGGGAGGCCGATCCGCGTTATGTGGGAGGGATCTCGCGCACCGAGGTGTATAAGGGTTTTCGCTTTGATATCGGCGGCCACCGCTTCTTCTCTAAATCCAAGGAGGTGGAAGATCTCTGGAGTCAGATCCTGCCTCACGACATGCTGGAGTGCGAGCGGCTTTCCCGCATTTATTATGATGGTAAATTTTATTCCTATCCACTTGATCTAGCTGAAGTGGTGGGAAACTTGGGTAAGCGTCAATCGCTGCTCACCGTGGCCTCCTACTTCAAAGCCAAGCTGAGCACCAGCTCCAATCCCGACAACCTTGAAGACTGGGTGACGCGCAAGTTCGGTGGACGCCTTTATCGGATGTTCTTCAAGAGCTACACCGAGAAGGTGTGGGGTATGCCGTGCCGTGAAATCTCCGCTGACTGGGCTGCCCAGCGGATCAAGGGGCTCTCCCTCATCAAGGCGGCCCGGGCGGCCCTGCGGCCTCGACGCCAGACCCCCAGAGCCGGCGAAACGGGGCGCAGCGACGTAATTAAATCCCTGATCACCTCCTTTCGCTACCCGCGCCATGGCCCCGGGATGCTCTGGGAGGCGGCCGCCGCAGCAATCCAGGAACGTGGGGGACGCCTCCACATGGGAACGCGCGTGCAGGGGCTGACCCGGACCAGCGCCGGGCGCTGGCGGGTGAAATTGGCGTTGGCCGATGGCTCCGAGCGCTTCCAGGAGGTGGATCAGCTGATCAGCTCCGCGCCTTTGGGCTGGCTGGTGCGCAACCTGGAGCCCAGTCTTCCAGCCGCAGCACTGGAGGCCGCCGCCGCCCTGCGCTATCGGGATTTTCTCACGGTGGCGCTGATCCTCAAATCCACCAACAGCTTCCCTGACAACTGGCTGTATATCCATGAACCCAAGCTGCGGGTCGGACGCATCCAGAACTTCAGCAACTGGTCACCTGAAATGGTGCCTGATCCCAGCATGGTTTGCTATGGAATGGAATATTTCTGCAGCCAGACTGACCAGCTCTGGAGGAGCACCGATGCCGAGCTGATCCGCCTGGCCACCGAGGAACTTCTCAGTCTGGGCCTTGCTCAGGAAGGTGAGGTGGTGGATGGCGCTGTGGTGCGCCAGCCCAGGGCCTATCCGGTGTACGACGATGACTACACGGATCGGCGCCTCATCATTCGCGCAGCCCTCAGCGAGCATTGCCCGGGGCTGCACGTGGTGGGCCGCAATGGCATGCACCAATACAACAACCAGGATCATTCGATGATGACGGCCATGCTCACGGCCCGCAACATTCTGGCCGGAGAACAGCTCTACAACGTGTGGCAAGTGAACCAAGATGCGGACTATATTGAGTCCGGTGCCGCCGGTAGCGCTGTCGCGTCTGCCCTCGATCAAGTCAGGGCCAGCCCCAGTGGCTGATCGCGAGGCGCCCTGGAGGCGGTTGGTCTCCATAGCCGGCCGCTTGATCCATCGCCTGCTGATCCGTTTCGGTGCGCGCCTGCCCGGTACGGCCCTGGCCGGGCTGATTCGCCAGACAGCCCGCCAGGACTGGCCCCTGCTGGCGGGGAATCTGCTTTGCAGCCTGGTGTTGGCCTTGAGCGAGGGGCTCACCTTTGCGGTGATCTACCAGGCTGCTCGCCTGCTGAGTGCCGGGTGGCTGGTTTGCCGCCCGTTGTGAGCGGCGGGTGGGCCCAGCGATC
>CAIZOZ010000160.1 GCA_903934745.1 uncultured cyanobacterium | reverse complement strand
TCTTGCCCACCCTGTGGCTGCGCAACACCTGGCGCTGGGGCTATCCAGACGAGATCGAGCACAGCATTGCCCTGCCCCCCGCCGCGGCCAACGATCCCTCCAGCAGCTCGATCGTCACCGACGTGGTGCCCCACCTGGGCACCTATCAGCTCGATTGCCAGCAGCCCGGCAGCTGGATCTTCACCGATAACGAAACCAACAGCGAGCGGCTCTGGGGCCAGCCCAACGCCACCCCCTTCCAGAAGGACGGCTTCCATCGCCATGTGGTGAACGGCGAAGCGGCAGCGGTGAATCCGGCACTGAGCGGCAGCAAGGCAGCCCGGGTGCTGCAGCACACCCTCGCCCCCGGCGAGGAATGGGTGGTGGAACTGCGCCTGCATCGCATCGACGCCACGCCAGCGGTGCCATCAGCTGGCACTGCAATCAGTATGGCCAACTCGGCAGCCAGCAGCTCAGAGGCAGCCGCCCCTTTATCTGACAACTTTGCCGCAATCTTCGCCGACCGCGAACGCGAATGGCTGGAGTACTTCGATCATCGTGTGCCCGGCCTGGCCGAGGACGACCGCCGCATCCATCTGGCCGGTACCGCCGGTCTGCTCTGGTGCAAGAAGTACTACGGCTGGAGCGTGATGCGCTGGCTGGAGGGCGACCCCACCGGCGCCGTTCCGCCCCACGAGCGCCTCGACACCCAGAACGCCTTCTGGAAACGGCTGCACGCCCACGACGTGATCTCAATGCCGGACTGCTGGGAGTATCCCTACTTCTGCCAGTGGGATCTGATGTTCCACTCCGTGGCCTTCGCCATCTTCGATCCGGCCACGGCCAAAGAGCAGTGCATGCTGCTGCGCAAACCCCACTACACCGCCCCCAACGCCCAGACGCCGGCCTATGAGTGGGCCCTCTCCGATCCCAATCCACCGATCGGTGCCTGGGCGGCGATGCGCATCTACCAGATCGATCGCAAGGCCACCGATGCTCCCGACCTGCCCTTCCTGCGCACGGCACTGCGCAAGCTGATTCTGGAATACGGCTGGTGGGCCAACCGCAACGACCGCTCCGGCGACAACGTGTTTGAAGGCGGCTTCCTGGGCCTCGACAACATCGCCGTGTTTGATCGGCGCTTCCCTTTGGCCGACGGCAGCATCATCGAGCAGTGCGACGGCACCGCCTGGATGGCCTCGCTCAGCCTCAACCTGCTGCAAATCGCCGTGGAGTTGAGCCGCGAGGAGCCGGAATACGCCGACATCTGCGAGCGCTTCGTCGTCGATTTCGTCCAGCTGGCGATCGGCCTCAATAAGCCCGCTGGCCGCAGTTACGTCAACTGGGACGAGGAGGATGGCTTCTATTACGACGTGATCAAACGGCCCGACGGCAGCGTCGACTACCTGCGCACCCGTTCGCTCTCGGGGCTGGTACCGCTACTGGCGGTGCAGAGCTTCGATATCGACACCGTGCAACGACTGCCGATGCTCGACGTGACCAAATCCCTGGCCTGGTTTGTCCACGAGCGCACCACCCCCTCCTGGATGCTGCACAATCTGGCAATCTGGAACAACGACCGAGTGCTGTTCACCCTGGTGCCCAAAGATCGCTTGCAGCGCATCTGTGAACGCCTCTTTGATGAAGAGGAATTCCTCTCACCCCACGGCATCCGCTCCCTTTCCAAGGTGTATG
>CAIZOZ010000159.1 GCA_903934745.1 uncultured cyanobacterium | reverse complement strand
TCGCGGCCAGGGGAATCCAGCGATGGGCCATGGGCAGAATCAGGGCCATGCCGGTGGTGATCAGGGCCGCCCCCAATCCCAGGCCGAGGCTGCGCAGGCTGAGGCTGGCCAGTTCGGCGCTCGCTTCCCCCTGCAATTGGTCCCAGCTGAGTCCGGCCCAGAGCAGGGGCAGACCGAGGCTGGCCAGGGGCGGCAGGGCGGTGAGCAGCTGGGCCGCCACGGCGCGCCAGCCTTGCAGCTGCCAGCCCTGGCTGCTGTCGCCCCCGCCACCCAGGCTCCAGCGGCGGCTGCGGCGCCGCAGGTGCTGTTCGGCCGCCACCAGCACACTCACCAGCACCAGGGCCACCAGGGCCAGTCCCACCGCCCCCTGGGGATCGCCCTGGCTCTGCCAGCGCTGCAGGATGCCGCCCGACAGGGTTGGCACGCCCAGCAGTTCGACGGCCCCCAGATCGTTCACCACCTCCATGGCGCTCAAGGCGACGCCGGCGCCGATCGCCGGCAGGGCCATCGGCAGGGCCACCCGGCGGAAGCTTCCCCAGGGGCCCACTCCCAGGCTCAGGCTGGCTTCCAGCAGGCGGCGACCGCTGGACGCAAAACTCTCTGTCGCCAGCAGAAACACATAGCTGTAGGTGCTCAGGGTGAGCACGGCGATCGCCCAGCCGCGGCCAGCGATCGGCTGATTCCAGCGGCTGCCCAGATCGATCAGGGTGGCGGCCAGCAGGTAGGCCGGGGTGGCCAGGGGCAGCAGCTGGGCGATTCGCAGCCAGCGCCGGCCGGCAAAGCGGCAGTTGGCGCAGAGCCAGCCGTTGGCCGTGCCCAGCAGTGCGCCGGTCAGGCCGACGCCGATCACCAGAGTCAAGGTGCTGGCCAGCTGCTCCAGGCCTGCCTCCCCCAGCCCCAGGCCCTCGCCCCGGCCCCGGGCGGCGTAGAGCATCAGCGCCAGCACGGGCAGCAGGGCCAGCAGCGCCACCGCCAGCGTCAGGCCCAGCAAAGAGCTGCGACCGGCCAGGGCGGACCCGAATCGGACGGGTCCGAATTGGCCGGGTCCAAATCGCCCGGGCGGGCCCGACTCGGGTCCGGCGCCGCGGCGTTCGTCCTGGCTGGGGCCGCTGGCGGCGCTGCGGCTCACTGCCATCCGGCGGACCGCATCAGGTTGACGGCTTCCTTGTTGCGCGCTCCCATCGCTTCGGCGGACACCTGATCGGAACGGAACGGCCCGAAGCCCTTCAGGATCGGATTGCTGCCGCTGCCGGTGAGCGGGTATTCGTTGTTCGCCTCGGCATAGCCACGGCCGCCGCTGGGTGAGGCCAGAAACTCGATCAACTGGCGAGCGGCCTGCGGATGGCGCGAGCTGGTGGTGACGCCGGCGCCGCTGATGTTGACGTGGGCCGGATCCGGCAGGATCACCCGCAGCTGCCGGGCTGCGGCCTGGTCGTCGGCACCGGCCTTGCCGGCGAGCATGCGAGCCACGTAGTAGGTGTTCACCAGGCCGACGCCGCAGCGGCCCTTGCCCACGGCCCGGGCCAGGGGAATGTCAGAGGTGAAGAACGGCTGGCTGACATTGGCCACCAGGCCCTGCACCCAGGCCCTGGTAGCCGCCTCGCCCCGCTGGATCAGCTGGTCGGCCACCAGGGACTGGTTGTAGACGCTGAGGCTGTTGCGCAGGCAGAGCTTGCCCCGCAGCGCCGGGCTGGCCAGATCGGCATAGCTGCGGATGCTCTGCGGCGGCACCAGCGCGGGATTGACCACCACGGCACGCACGCGGCGGGTGAGCGCGAACCAGCGCTGCTGGGAATCCCGCAGGTGGGCGGGCACATCGCGGCGCAAGGCGGCCGAATCGATCGGGCGGAACAGGCCGGCCTCGGCGGCCTTGGCCAGTCGGGCCGCATCCACCAGCACGAGCACATCGGCCGGGCTGCTGCTGCCTTCATTGCGCAGCCGCTCGATCAGGGCATCGTCCTTGCCCTCCAGCAACTTCACCTTGATGCCGGTCTGGGCCTCGAATTGCCGGTAGAGCTGCTGGTCGGTGTTGTAGTGGCGGCCGGAATACACCCCCAGGCTGGTGACCTCAGGCCGTTGCTGGCCGCAACCCGTGAGCAGCACCCCCACCAACAGGCTGCTGGCCAGGACTCCAGACCGGGAACCGCCTCGGCCCGGCCACGGCTGTTGTTGGTGAGCCGGCTGGGTCCGCAACCGGCTGAACAGGAGGGGCGGGCGGATCGGCATAGGGAGTTGCGGCGCTGCCATGGCAGCCGAACTCACCGGAAACTAGGGCTGAGCGCCGCCGTCAGGACGGGACGATGACGCGGATGACGGTATGAATTGGCACGATCGCTGGAGCCGCTGCCAGCCAACATCAAAAAAAAGCCTGACGTTCAGGGCTGAACATCAGGCTTTTCAGGAAAAAACAACAGTATTATTTAATATTTCGGGGTGAGTGGTGGGGCTCGGTCCCAGTCAGCGATCGCCGCCGATCAACGATGACGGCGCACGGGAATCGGCACCAGGGAAGGCTGCATCAGGCCACCACCGCCGTTGTCATCGTCGGAGTCGAAACCCAACCAGATGAGCAAGCCGAGGATGCCGAAGAAGCCCGCAAGCAGAACGAGTTCACTCATGGACTTCTTGCGGGTCGACTCAACCTAACCGGGATC
>CAIZOZ010000158.1 GCA_903934745.1 uncultured cyanobacterium | reverse complement strand
GGTGGTGCCGATCAGCCCCCGCAGCGGACCCACACCGGAGCCATAGGCCTCCACCGTGGTGGAGGTGCTGGCCTGAGTCGTGGCCGCATTGGGGGCACCCGCCACGGCATTATTCACGGAGGCGCCCTCAGTCACCGCCGTGGTGATCGTGTTGGTCTTGGTAACGGTGGCGCCGAGGTTGGCCAGGTAATCAGCCGCCGCCGTCGCCGAAACCTGATTGAGTCGATAGACCTTCGACATGGTGGAACCGAAACCCTGATCGAGCACATTCGGACCGGCCACAATTATGTTACCGTCGCGGCGTCCCTGCAAGCCGGCGGACAACAAAGCGGAGTTAAAAGCCCGGGAATAGTTCTCGCCACGGAAGGAGATCGTAATCTTACGGCCAGCCGTTGCTCCGGCAACTTCCTTAGCATCACAATCAATACCACCTGGCCTCGTTGAGCCTGGGTTCTTGCAATCCTCCACATAGACAAAGCCATAGCCACCCATCTGGCTCAGCGACAACAACACATCCTTGACCGGTGCATTGCGCAGCGTCATCGTCACCAGCGGACCACTGACATTGACAAAGCTGGGATTGGTGAGCATCATCGTGCCCACCGCCATGTCCCCCACCGGCGGCGCCACCGCCCGCGCCTGCAGCGGTGGCACGAACGAGCTCTGGGGAACCCGGCCGGGCTGATTCAGGTCAGGTCGAGCTGTCTGCAGGCTGGCCTGGCTCGGGGCTGCGAAGCTCAAAATCAGATCGCGGCCATCGGCGCTCACCACCGGCCGCCCCACCGGATAGCCGGGCACCGGCGTCACCTGCAGGCGATAGGTGTTGCCGGAGCCATCAATCGTCACGCTCTGGAAGCCCACCTCCGGCAGGCTGAAGCGCTGGGGCCCGCGGCGCAGGGAGCTGGGTGTCGCGGTGAGCAGCATCCCCTCCCAGTTGGCACCACGGGTGGCCTGCTGCAGCTGGGGTGAGGTTCCGACCCCTTCGAGCACCAGCTCCACCGCATCGCTCAGGCGGCGCAACTTCAGCTCGATGGCACCACCCACGGAGAGGCGCTGCGTCGCCGCCGAGCTGTTGGCTGTGGCGGGCAGCCGGGCGGCGTCGTTTTCCGAAGCCGGCTGGGCCAACGCCGGCAGCGACCAACTCTCGAGGGCAACAAATGTGGCGGCGGCCAGAAGTCGATAGTGCCAGCAACCTCTGCCCACGCTTGCCTTCACGATCAAGTCGGCCGCATGCTATCCAGCCCAGGCGGAGCGAACCAGCGTTGGCTCACAGTTCAAGGGTTGGCTGGCCGCCCAGACCCGGCTGGGGCCCCACCAGAGGGAACGGCTGCAGGCTCAGGCTTGCTGCCGGCCGGCCGGCCATAAAGACTGAAGCTGATCGACATCGTCACCGGCGGCACCGTGACGGGCAACTTGGGATCGGTGCTGACGGGCTCCTTGAGCTCAAGCTTGAGGCCGCTCTGCTCCACCAGCACAGTCAGCTCTTCGACCCGTTCCAGCAACTTCAACAGCTGGGGATAGGAGGCCTTGGCCAGAATCTGCATGCCGCTGCGCTGCAATCCCTCCGCTTCGAGCGGATCGGGCTGGGCCTCCTTGGCAGCAGGAGTGCCTGGGGCAGGGGGAGCAGACGCCGCAGCAGGAGCGGCGGCCGCCTGCGGTTGATAAAAATCCAGCTGCACCCCGGCGGCCTTCGCCTCCCGATCCAGCATGGCCAGGAAGGTGGACCCATCACCGCTGCCGATGATCAGGTTGACGAGCCTGTCCTTCTGGGCGAGGGAACGCTGCTCCTGCTTCTCCTGGCTGGCCATCTGCTGCCGCATCAAGCCAACCTGACCCTGCAGATCCTGGAGTTCAGCCAGGCGTTGGCTGTCGGCCTGCAACCGCGACCACAGCGGTGCCAACACCACGGCCCCCAGCAGCAGGGTCAGCAGGGAGAGGGCCGCGGCCGGCAGTCCGAACCACAGCAACCGCAGCTTCTGGGGAGACAGCCGGGTGGAGTTGGCCTGGAGATTGGTCATGGCAACAACCCCTCCCGCTGCAGCAGCTCCAGACGCCGGGCCAGGCCACCGGAGCCGAGCTGGCGCAGCACCTGGAGCCGTTGATTCGGGTCCAGCTGGGCGAAGGGAGCGGAAAGCTCGAACGCCACCGCTGGCCTGACGCCCGCCGGCAGGTTGGCATCAGGGAGCTTGCGTTCCACCTTGATCAAGCTGATGGCCCCAGGATCAAGCAACGGCGACTGCTTCAACTCAAGCTGGAGGGCATTGATGCGCTCAAAAGCCTGGGGATCAAAGGTCTGGCCCCGCAACACCAGCGCTGATCCGGCCATGTCTGCCGCCAGCAACTGGATGCCCACCGGTGTGCGGATCTGCAGGTCCTTCATCAGGGCCGAGCTGCTGCGCACGCCGGTGAGAGAACTCACCAGCTGTTTGTTGATCTTGCGGATCTGATCAAGCCGGGCCTTGCGAGTCCCCAACTGCTGGCGCAGCTGGATCGCCTGAGCTTCCACCACCTGGAGCTGCCCCATCTCGGCCTTCACCAGCTGATGGCGCAGAAACACCAGGCCGGTCATCGTCAACATCACGCCGAACACGATGGACCCGAGCACGGTGCCCTGCACCAGCAGGCGCCGACGATCCGCCAGGGCCACGGTGATCGGCTCCTGGCCAATCTGGCGGCGGCGCTCGCGCAACAGATCCAGCCCAGGGGCGAAGGCCGCCGGCGCCAGATCAGAACCACCGGCCCCAATCGCCGCTGATCCCTTGCCGGCCAGGGAAAGTCTGGTCAACGATGGCCAACGCAGCGGCGGGCTCACGGAACCAATCCCCGCTGAGCCGCCAGCCCCTGCAGCAGTAACGAACCAAAAGGCTCCCATTGCAGCTGGCGAGCGGGCACCCCCAGGGCCGCCTCCACCAGCTCCTGGCCGGAGAGCTCGGCGGTGATCAACAGCTGCAGGCTGCGCAGCCCAGGTTGCTGGCGATGGTAAAAAGCAAGACAGCGCCTGAGTTCATCAACGAGATCCTCGCCACCCATCGGCAAGGAACGTTCAAACACCGGCAGGCCCTGGTGAAAGAGGTAGAGCTTGCATTCGAAAGCCTCCGGCACCAGCAACACCAGTAATCGATCGGGCGGAGCCGCCTCCAGTTCAGCCGCGAGGGCCGCCAGCAGGCAGCTCTGGGCTGGGGCCAGGCGATCGAGCTTGGCCCCGGCCAGGGAAAACACCTCGATCCAGCCATCCACCAACTTGCGCGGGGCCGCCACCAGCAACATCTGGGGTGGCGAACCCGGCACGGCCTGGAAATCGAGGTAAGCCTCCTCCAGGCTGAACGGCAGATGGAGTTCGGGATCGAGGCGCCGCAATTCGCTCTCCGGATCCGCTGGCAGCTCGCCATCGGCCCAGACAATCAGCCGCCAGTGGGCCGCCTCATAGGGCAGCACAGCGTGGACGTAGGCCTCCTGCTGGTTTTCATTGACCAGCAGATCGCCGATCAGATCACCCAGGGGCTCCCGCTCCAGGGGCATGCCTTCCCGGCAGGTGAGGGCAGGCAAGGGGGCTTCCAGGCTCACCGGCAGGGGGGCGCCATCCCTGAGCACCTGACCACGCAGGAAGGTGTCCTGCAATTCGATTAAAACCTGCTGCGGGAACATCTGAGCCTTGAGCGGCCGCAGACGATCCTGCAGATCCTCCAACAACCCGGAAAGCTCCAAACACCCAGCCGCGCGCTAAGCAACGCTACCGAGTTTTCAGCGCCAGGGCAGCCCCGAGCCAACCGCTTCAGCAATCGTGCGCAGGCCATGGCGATCGAGTTGCTGGCTCAGCCCCTCCAGGATCCGCGGCACCAGCTCGGGGCCCTCATAGATCCAGCCGGTATAGACCTGCACCAGGGAGGCACCGGCGGTGATCCGCTCCCAGGCGATCGGGGCCGAATCAATGCCGCCCACCCCGATCAGAGGCAGGGCCGGCCCTGCCGTGGCCCGCAGGCGCCGCAGCACTTCCAGGGCCCGGCCCCGCAACGGCCGACCACTGAGCCCCCCCGCCTCCTCCGCCAGGGTGCGACCCGAGCCGGCGAGGCGGCGATCGGCGAGGCCAAGCCGGTCCTGGCTGGTGTTGACGGCGATGATGCCGGCCAGCCCCTCCTCATAGGCCAGACGGGCGATCGTATCGATGGCGTCGTCTTCGAGGTCGGGGGCGATCTTGACCAGCAGCGGCGGGCAGGCCGGCAGGCGCCGCAGGCGCTCCACCAGACGCCGTAACAAGCTCTCCTCCTGCAGATCGCGCAGGCCGGGGGTGTTGGGGGAACTGACATTGACCACGGCGTAGTCGGCCAGGGGCGCCAGCAGTTCCAACGAGGAGGCGTAGTCGTCGGGGGCGAGTTCGAGGGAGGTGAGCCGCGACTTGCCGAAGTTGAGCCCCAGCACCGCCGGCCGCTGGCCCGGGGGCGGCAGCAGCTGCTGCTCCAGGATCCGTTTCACCGCCCGGGCCCCTTCGTTGTTGAAGCCCATGCGGTTGAGGGCCGCCCGCTCCGCCGCCAGCCGAAACAGGCGCGGCCGCGGATTGCCGGGCTGGGCATGCCAGGTGATCGTGCCCAACTCGGCGAAGCCGAATCCGAAGCGATCCCAGAGGCCGGCAGCCACGCCGTTCTTATCGAAGCCGGCGGCCAGGCCCAGGGGATTGGCAAAACGACAGCCGAACAGGGTCTGCTGTAAGCGCGGATCGCGGCGCTGCAGTTCGCCAGCCAGGCCCTCGAGCGTGCCACGCACCAGCGGCCACTGCCGCCGCAGGGAGGCCTGGGCCAGCAGCGACAGCGTCGCCCGACTGAGCTGCTCGGCGTCGCTGCCGTCGTCCTGCAGCAGCAGGGGCGCCACAAAGCGCCGGTAGAGGGCACCCGTACGCCCGCTGGGCTCCGCCTGAACGGGTGGAAGCACGGGACCGCTGGGGTCCGCTGCTGCCGTGAGGTCGTCCTGATCCATCTCCACCCGACTCACTGGCGCGTCTCCAATCCTCCCGCGTCCCGCTCCAGACGCCAGCGGCCCTGGTCGAGGGGCACCACCGTCCAGTCCCGCCAGGGCCAGGCCTGCTGGCGGGACTCCAGGCTGCGCAAGGGCAGTTCCACCAGTTGGGCCAGTTCCACCAGGCTGAGCGCGAAGCCCCCCGCCGCCAGGCGCTCGGCCAGCTCCAGCCGGCTGAGCAACTTGGTCAGGGCCTCGGGCGCCAGCTCGCTGGGAGCCGCGGCCGCAGCTTCGCTCTCCAGAACTGGGGTCCTGGCAGCAGTGGTCCTGGCAGCTGGGGTCTTGGCAGCTGGGGTGCTGGCAGCGGCGGTCTTGGTGGCTGGTTTCGTTGCGGCTGAGGCCTTCAACACCGGAGTCTTCAAGCCTGAGACCAGCAGCACCGTGGTCTCCTGGGCCGGCAGTGGCAGGGACGGCGCGGCAGGACCCGCCGCTGCCAGGCGCGGCCGCTGACCCCGGGCAAAGGCCACCGCAATGACGTCACAGCGGTCGTTGTCGGGATCACCGCTGTGGCCGCGCACATGCACCAAAGAGAGATCCGGCAGACGAGCCCGATCGAGCCGTTCCCAGAGGTCGCGGTTGAGCACCTGGCCACCGGAGGCGGTGCGCCAGCCCTTGCGCTTCCAGCCCGCCAGCCACTTCTGCAGCCCGTCGATCAGATAGCGGCTGTCGGTGCGGATCACCAGATCGGGATGCCGCGGCAGATCGCGCAGGTTTTCGAGCAGGGCGAGGGCGGCCGTCAGCTCCATCCGGTTGTTGGTGGTGGCGGGATCGGCACCGCCGAGTTCCCGCTGCGAGCCATCCTCGAAGCGCAACAACGCTCCCCAGCCCCCCGGCCCTGGGTTGCCGCTGCAGGCCCCGTCACAGGCGGCGGCCACAACGCGCAACGGCTGATCAACCATTGGCTCCCTCTTGTCAGCTTCGGTTAAATGGGCCTCCCCTATCCGGCATGAACCGGGGTCGAGGATGCCTGAACATGAAGCGAACCTACCTGGCCCTGACGGGACTGCTCCTGGCCTGCACGGCCCTGCCGGCGACCCTGCCGCCAAGCTCCCTGCCTCTGGCCCGGGCTGAGGGGCTGTTCGACAGCCGCCCCGTGGCGGCGGCCAGCTTCGCCATCCTGGCCCGACCGGTCGGCAATGACGACTGGAACCTGCTGGTGCTGGAGCAGCTGCGCCGCCGCCCGAGCTGCTGGCAACAGCGTCCCGACGGCCTGGTGGATCCCAGCCTCAACCGCTTCGACTTCACCGGAATCTGCAGCCGCTACCTGGACAGCAACGGCTACTCGCTGCGCATCAATCGCGACGATCTGGCCGGCAGCTGGCGCCTGCGCCTGGTGCAACGGGGGTCCACCCTCTACCTGCAGGCCAGTTCGGTGGCCTCACCCACGGAGCTGGTGGTGGGCCGGGCGGAGGTGAGCCGCCGCGATCGCGATGGCTTTGTGGCCCTGCAGCTGGACCCGGGCTGGGAATTGCAGCGCCGCAGCTTCCGCAACCAGGCCCTCAGCCACATCTATTTTGCCAATAGCACCAGCCTTCCCCAGCTGATCGCCCAGGCGGCCGGCGAGTTGCTGACGCCACCGCCGGCGCCCCTGGCCCCACCGCTGCTGGCCCGACGCTCCAGCCTCAGCCGCAACTGGCGCCAGGGGACCAGCAGCAGCAATAGCGGTGCTGGCGGTGAGCTCGGACCATTGCTGGCAGAACCGGGTCGCACCATCGCCCTGCAGGTGATTCCGTTCAAGGAGTGAACGGGACGACAGCGAGCAAGTGCCAGTTGGATTGCCGGCCGCCTCCCCCTGTCCACCACCCGAAGCATCCCGTAAGGTTTACGGGTGAGGAGTGAGGAACGCCACTTCAGGGTCGAAACGAGGACAGACTCCTGAAACCGTTCCACTTCAAAGCCCTGCCTTCGGCGGGGCTTTTTTTTGGCGTCCTGAGCCTGGCGCCGCCGCGGGCGCAACACCCGGCGGCAAGACCAGTCGTGGCCCGCGCAGGCTCAGCCCAGCAAGCTGGACACCTGCGATCCCCGCACGACCCCCATCGCCAGATGGCCTCGAACGCCTGGAGCAGCCGGCGAGCGGTGGTGGCGAGGTCAGAGCGCCCGTACCGCGGCGGGATGGGGCCCTGGACCGTGTCAACAAAAAAGCCGGTCCCCGCAGGAACCGGCCAGGGGAGCCAGCCCTGAGGGGCCGGCTCCGAGCGAGAAGCTGGTTGGGCCGGAGCCCAACCTGGCGATCACTTGATCGTGATCTTGCCGCCAACTTCTTCGAGGGTTTTCTGCAGAGCCTCGGCTTCAGCCTTGGTGATGCCTTCCTTGACCGCCTTGGGAGCGGCTTCAACCAGGGCCTTGGCTTCGCCCAGACCGAGGCCAGTGGCCTCGCGGACGGCCTTGAGCACCTTGATCTTGGAAGCAGGGTCGAAGCTCTCGAGAATGACGTCGAATTCGGTCTGCTCTTCCACAGCCTCAACGGCGGCGGGAGCGGCGGCCATCACCACGCCGGCGGAAGCGGCGGCGGAGACGCCGAAGGCCTCTTCGATCTGCTTGACGAGCTCGGAAGCTTCAAGCAGGGAAAGGGTTTTCAGCTGCTCGAGGATGGTGTCAGTGGTAGCGGACATGGTTGTGAATCAGCAACAGATCGGGTGGGTGGACGGTCGGGATGACAGTCGGAGGAGCGGCTCAGCCTTCGCCGGATTCGGCGTGCTGCTTGAGCGCCCTGGCAAGGCCGGACGGAACTTCGTTGATGCCCACAGCCAGCTGGGTGGCCACGGCATTGATCGCACCAGCGATCTGGGCCATGAGCACCTCCTTGGAGGGCAGATCCCCGATCGCCTTGATGTCGTCCTGGGAGAGGAGTTTGCCTTCGAAAAGGCCCCCCTTCATTTCCGACTTCTTAGCGTCCTTCTGGAAGGACTGCACGGCCTTCACCGCACCGCCCACATCACCCTTGACGAGGATGAAAGCGTTGGTGCCGGTGAGCAGGGATTCGAGTTCCGACCAGGTGCTGTCGCCATCAATGGCCCGGCGCATCAAGGTGTTTTTGGTCACCTTGCAGACACCGTTGGCGGCCTGGAGACGGATCCGAAGATCGGTCATCTCCTTGATGGTCAAGCCCTTGTAATCAAGGACCAGCGCCATTTCGGCTTCACCGAGGAGCCCTTTGAGCTCTTCGACGATCTGTTGCTTGTTCTCCAGCGTGCGGCCCATGGGAGGAGGTACGGATCGAGAGGAACAAGCCGGGACGCGACCCAGAGACCCTGGTGGGTCCGCCTCCGGAGAATCCGGAAGCGCTTCGAGGCCGCTGCATGCTCCGCTCCGTTGGGGGGTCACCCCCCTCCCGGGCCAAAACCTGTCGCGTGCACCTCGGCAGGGCTTACACCACTGGAGCGACGGAAGGAATCCGACGCCGATTCAGAGATGACCTGCTGTCTTGGGTAGGGCGCGAGCCCATCTGGCCGAAGCCAGACCAAAAACATTACATCACGCGCTGCTGAAGCAAGCCTTGATGGAGCAACCCGTGCCGGAGCAGACCACAGAGCAGGTCACAGCGCGGCGCTGGGGGCGCCGAATGCCCCAGACGCAGGCCTGACACCGACACAACAAAGCCCCCGCTACTGCGGGGGCTGGCTGACGCGAACTGGACCCCGGGCCGCAAGTCGGCTCTGGGCGGCTCAGAGCACAGGATCAACCGTCCTGCTTGATGTCCTGCAGTGCGGTGAAGTCCACCTGCACCGAGGGGCCCATGGTGGAGGTGAGATAGAGGCTTCTCCAGTAACGCCCCTTGGCACCGCTGGGCTTCTGGCGATCGATGGTTTCCTGCAGGGCCTTGAGGTTGTCGAGCAACTTGGCCGCATCGAAGCTCGCCTTACCGAAGCGCACGTGCACGATGCCGGCCCGGTCGGCCCGGAACTCGAGCTTGCCGGCCTTGAACTCGTTGATCGCACCGGCCAGATCGGTGGTGACCGTGCCGGCCTTGGGGTTGGGCATCAGGCCGCGCGGACCGAGCACCCGGCCGAGCTTGGCCACCTTCGGCATCATGTCCGGGGTGGCAATCAGCAGGTCGAAATCCATCGCCCCACCAGCGATCTGATCCACCAGCTCCTCATCACCGGCCAGGTCGGCGCCGGCGGCCTTGGCCTCGGCCACCTTCTCGCCCCGGGCGATCACGGCGATGCGGATGGTCTGGCCGGTGCCGTGGGGCAGGGCCACGGTGGTGCGCAGCTGCTGGTCGGTGTACTTGGGATCGATGCCGAGGCGCACGTGGGCCTCCATCGTTTCATCGAAACGGGCATTGGCGTTGGCCTTGACCAGCTCGATCGCCTCGGTGGGCTCGTAGCTGCGGTCTTCGACCTTGGCGGCAATCGCCGTGTAGCGCTTGGAAATTCTGGGCATGGCGGAAATGGGGTACAGGCGACCGGATGGTCTCCCCCGATGGGGTGAATCAGGTGGGAACGGAACCATCACGGAACCCGTGGGCGCCGTGGTGGGGGTAGGGCAGAGCGACCTGGTGGCGCTGCTCAGTCGTTGACGGCGACGCCCATGTTGCGAGCGGTGCCTTCAATGATGCGCATGGCCGACTCGACGCTGCTGCAGTTGAGATCGGGCAGTTTGGTCTTGGCGATTTCCTCGAGCTGGGCCCGACTGATCGCACCGACCGATCCCTTGGCGGAGGTGGCGGCACCCTTATCGATGCCGGCCGCCTTGGAGATCAACACCGAAGCAGGCGGGGTCTTGGTGATGAAGGTGAAGCTGCGGTCTTCAAAGACCGAGATCTCCACCGGAATCACGTACCCGGCCTTGTCCTGGGTGCGGGCGTTGTATTCCTTACAGAACGCCATGATGTTGACCCCGTGCTGGCCGAGGGCGGGGCCCACCGGCGGTGCGGGGTTGGCTTTGCCGGCATTGAGGGCCAGCTTGATCACGGCTACGACTTTCTTGGCCATCGGCTGGGCTGAGAGACGCACACCCTTGCGGAGGTGCGGGACGGGAAAGCTCCTGGAGGGAGCGTGGACGGATTTTTCCCTGGGGGGGAACAGGCGACCGTACACCCCGGAGGAATGAACAGTGGGCGCTGCGCCCTGAGGGGGCCTGCGGATCACCCTGCCCGAGGGGAGGGTGGGCTGGTGGAGAACCTGGGGCCTCCACCACAAGGGCCGTCCTCCGCAGGGAGACGGCCGCTGCAATCTTGATCAGTTCTGTTTGCTGATCTGGGAGAACTCAAGCTCCACCGGGGTTTCCCGGCCGAAGATCGACAGCAGGGCCTTGAGCTTGCTGCGCTCACCGGACACTTCGATCACCTCGCCCTGGAAGTCCTTGAACGGACCGGCGGTGACCAGGATCTGATCGCCTTCGGCCAGGTCGACCTTGACCACGGGCTTCTTCTCGGCCGCCCGCTTGAAGATGCGACCCACCTCATCGCGGCTCAGGGGCCTTGGCTTGATGTGGCCGCGGGCCTTACCGGTGGCCCGACGATCCTCCGCCCCGACGAAGTTGATGACGTTGGGGGTGCTGCGCACGGCCATCATCGTGTCCTCATCGAGCACCATCCGCACCAGCACATAACCCGGGAACACCTTCTCCTCGATCGACTGACGGCTGCCGTCCTTCTTGAGCTTCATCCCCGGGGTCTGGGGGATCTCAATCTCGAGGATGCGGCTGTCAACGCCGAGGGTGACGGCCCGCTGCTCCAGGGTGGCCTTCACCTTCTTCTCACAGCTGGAGGCCACCTGCACCGCATACCAGCGGGCCACCTGGGGCTTCTCCTGGGCCGCCGGAGCCTCGGCTACCCCTGGATCGAGCACAGGTGCAGATTCCAAGGCCTCGGCCGTGGGCAACTCCAGGCCCTCCTGAACATCCAGATCGCTTTCGGACACAGCACTCACAGAAGGAAACATCAACTGAACACCTGCAGGGAAACCCAGCGGTAGAAGCGATCCAGGGCGGCGATCGCCGCCGCCGAAAGCCCCACCATCAAAATGACCGCAATCGACTCACTGAAGAGCTGCTGGCGGCTGGGCCAGACCACCTTGCGCAACTCGGCAAGGATGGCCGCAACGAAGCCAGCATCCACCGGCGCCTCAGGGGCGGCCTCCGGCTCAGGGACGGGACTTTCGCCGACAGGACCGGTGACACCGGTGATGCCCGCACGTTCGGCGTCGCTCTGGGTGGATCCGGAAGGGGTGATCTGGGCCACGGTTGAGGTGCCACTGCGAAGTGGCAGAGCCACGGAGGGAAGTTCCGTCGAGGCCTTCAGGCTTCGACAAACGATCACCCTACCGGATGTGCCTCCAGCTCAGCGCTGGGCAGCGCCCTGGGCTTGGCTCGACTTGCCTAGAAGGGCAGGAAGTTGAGCTCGGTGCCCCCCGCCTCAGCCGCCGTGACGCGCACGCCGCGGGCGCCGCTGAAGTGGTCCGCCAGCAGTTCGGTGGCCAGGGGGTTCTCGATGCGCCGGCGCAGCACCCGCCGCAGCGGCCGCGCCCCGTACTCGGGCTCGTAGCCCTGCTCCGCCAGGGCCGAAACCACCGCTTCCTCCACCACGAATTCCAGCTGCTGTTCGCGCAGCAGGGTGGCCAGCTCGGCCAGCTGCAACCGCACGATGCGCTGCAGCTCCGCCGGCCCCAGGGGCCGGAAGCGAATCACCTCATCGATGCGATTGAGGAACTCCGGTCGGAACTGGCGTGCGAGGGCCTGCTCCACCGCCTGCTCCAACTCGGCCTCCTCAAGGCTGCCGCGGGCCCGATCGAGGATGGCGCGGCTGGCCAGGTTGCTGGTCATGATCACCACGGTGTGGCGGAAATCGACGGTGCGGCCCTGGGAATCGGTGAGGCGGCCGTCATCGAGCACCTGCAGCAGCAGGTTGAACACCTCGGGGTGGGCCTTCTCCACCTCATCGAGCAGCAGCACCGCATAGGGCCGGCGCCGCACCGCCTCGGTGAGCTGGCCGCCTTCCTCGTAGCCCACGTAGCCCGGTGGAGCCCCCACCAGCCGCGCCACGGCATTGCGCTCCATGAACTCGCTCATGTCCAGGCGCACCAGGGCCTCCTCCTCATCGAACAGGGCCGCCGCCAGCGCCTTGGCCAGCTCGGTCTTGCCGACTCCGGTGGGCCCCAGGAATAGAAAGGAGCCCACCGGCCTGGTGGGCGCCTGCATGCCGGCCCGGGCGCGCCGGATCGCCGCCGCCACCGCCGCCACCGCCTCGGGCTGACCGATCACCCGCTCGCCGAGGCGCAGCTCCAGATCGAGCAGCTTCTGCCGCTCGCCGGCCAGCAGCCGCTGCACCGGGATGCCGGTCCAACGGGCCACCACATCGGCAATGTCGCCTTCCTCCACCTGTTCGCGCAGCATCGGCTCCGCCTCCATCAGGGCCTCCAGTTCCAGGCGGCGCTGCTGCACCCCATGCAGCTGGTCGTATTCGAGCCGGGCCGCCTCCTCGAGATCACCATCGCGCTCGGCCTCGGCGATCGCATGGCGCAGGTCTTCGTCCTGCTGCAACAGCTCCCGCAGCTCCGCCAACCGCTCCCGCTCGCCGGCCCAGCGGGCCTGCAAGGCCTCCAGCTGCTCCTGGGCCAGGCGGCGCTGCTGCTGCAGCTGCAGCCGCTCCTCCATCGGGGCCGTCTCGGCCGCCAGCAAGGCCAGCTCGACACGCCGCAAGGTCGCCTCGGCCGCCTCCACCAGCTGGGGCTTGGAGGTGACCTCCATCTTCAGCTGGGCCGCCGCCTCATCGACCAGATCGATCGCCGAATCCGGCAGGCAGCGATCAACGATGTAGCGGGCCGCCAGCCGGGCCGCCGCCGTCAGGGCGCCATCGGTGATCGTGACGCCATGGTGCAGCTCATAACGCTCCTTCAACCCCCGCAGGATCTGCACGCAGGTGTCCTGATCGGGCTCGCGGATCAGCACCTGCTGAAAGCGACGCACCAGGGCTGGATCCTTCTCGATGCTGCGGCGGTAGTCCTCGGGGGTGGTGGCGCCGATGCAGCGCAGATCACCCCGGGCCAGGGCCGGCTTGAGAATGCTGGCGGCATCGGGACCGGAGCGCTCCCCTGCCACCACGTTGTGCAGTTCATCGATGAACAGCACCACCCCACCGCGCTGGCCGGGAGCCTCGCCGCCGCTGCCATCGGCCTGGCGCACCTCCTCCAGCACCCCCCGCAGCCGTTCCTCGAACTGACCGCGAAACTTGGCGCCGGCGATCAGGGCGCCGAGATCCAGCGCCACCAGCCGCAGACCCCGCAGGGCATCCGGCACCTCGCCGGCAACGATGCGCTGGGCCAGGGATTCGGCCACGGCGGTCTTGCCGACGCCGGGCTCACCGATCAGCACCGGATTGTTCTTGCTGCGGCGCGACAGCACCTGAATCAGGCGGCGGATCTCGGTGTCACGCCCCACGACCGGATCGAGGCTGCCGGCGCGGGCGGCGGCGGTGAGATCGCGGCCGAAGCGCTCCAGCGCCGAACGTTCTCCCTCCGCTTCGTCCTCGCGCTCCAGCCGCAGCCCCGGCTCGTCGGTGGCCGGCCCAGCCGCCCGCGGCCGTGCCGCCGGGGGAAGCGCTGGCGTGGCCCCTCCAGCCAGCGCGGTGGACCGCTGGGGCGCCCCCGCTCCGGTGGCGCCAGAAAGCCCTGGCCTTGCCCCCCCCGCTGCGGCCGAGGCCAACCGGGGAGTGGCCGCCGCCACGCCGCCAGCTGCCGCCGCCAGCGGTGCGGGACGCCACTGGCGCAGCAGCAGGTCTTCGCTGAGGCCTTCCTCGGCCAGCAACCGCGCCGCAATGCGGCGATCGTCGAGCAGCGCCAGCAGCAGGTGCGGAATATCCAGCAGGCGGGAGCCCCAGGCGGCGCGGCGACGATCGGCGGCCTCCAGCAGATCCTCGAGCGCATCGCCGATGTAGAGGGTGGCGCCCTGTCCTTCGGGCTGCTCGGCGCAGAAGCCCTCCAGCCGATCCAGCAGCCGATCGCCATCGAGCGGCAGCGGCTCGATCCAGCTGGCGTAGCGAGCGTCGCGCAGCAGGGTGAGCAGCAGATGCTCCACATCCATCGACCCGTGGCGCCAGCGCCGGGCCAGGTCCTGGCTGGCGAGCAGCAGCTCCCAGGCCGGATTGCTGAAGCGATCCGGATCCGTGGTGAGACTGGCCGTGGGGCTGGGGGTCACGCTGAAACGCTCGGGGGGCATGGACTCAGGCCGCTGGCGAAACCGGAGCTGGGGAGGAGGGCGAAGCTATGGGGAGGGCGGAATCGGCTGGGGAGGCCCGTTCGATCAGCTCGATGCGATAGCCATCGGGATCTTCCACGAAGGCAATCATCGAAGTGCCCCCCTTGACCGGACCGGGTTCCCGCACCACCTTGCCGCCCTTGGCGCGGATCGTCTCGCAGGTGGCGGTGATGTCCTCACAGCTGACGGCCAGATGGCCGAAGGCCGTACCCAGCTCGTAATGATCGGTGTCCCAATTGTGGGTGAGCTCCAGGACCGCCGTGTCGCGCTCATCGCCATAGCCGACGAAGGCCAGGGTGTAGCGGTACTGGGTGTTGTCACCACGGCGCAGCAGCCGCATCCCCAGCAGCTCGGTGTAGAAGGCAATCGAGCGTTCCAGATCGCCGACGCGCAGCATGGTGTGCAGGAATCTCATCGTCATCTCGGGCACAGACTCAGGTTGGCGGAGGGAAACCGGAGCGGCAAAGGGCCGGCCCCAGCAGGGGATCGCCCGCCATTCTGACCAGCCACTGCGGCAGCGCCACCAGCAGCGCCCCTGCAGGCCGCCGTGGTGACAGGACGGGCTGGGCTCGAGCGCCTGCCCCGGGCCTCGTTCTTCTGCCTGGACTGGGAAAGCTGGCCGTCGTCATCAGACGCTGCTGGCCTCAACGGCCTGCCGATCAGCGTTGGGTTGGCAGCGACAGAGCCAGAGGGTGCCGACGGGCACAACAACAAGGACCGGGGCGACCCATAGGATCGCCCGAACTGACACCTGTTATTTCCGTGCTCGATTCCCTCGACCTCGTGATCGATTCGATCGTCGCCCGAGAGGTGCTCGATTCTCGCGGAACCCCCACCGTGGAAGCGGAAGTGTGGCTCGAAGGCGGTGCCAGCGGCCGGGCGATCGTACCCAGCGGCGCCAGCACCGGTGCCCATGAAGCCCACGAACTGCGCGATGGCGGCAAGCGCTATTTCGGCAAGGGGGTGAGCAAGGCGGTCGAGAACATCGAAGAGCGCATCGCGCCGGCTCTCTGCGGCCTCAGCTCCCTGGACCAGGCGTCCGTGGACGCGGCCATGAACGAACTGGACGGCAGCGACAACAAATCAGCCCTGGGGGCCAACGCCATCCTGGCCGTGAGCCTGGCCAATGCCCACGCCGCCGCCAAGGCCCTCGGCCTGCCCCTCTACCGCTATCTGGGCGGCCCGATGGCCAGCCTGCTGCCGGTGCCGCTGATGAATGTGATCAACGGTGGCGCCCATGCCTCGAACAGCCTGGATTTCCAGGAATTCATGATCGTGCCGCACGGTGCCGGCAGTTTCCGCGAGGCGCTGCGCATGGGTGCGGAGGTGTTCCACACCCTCAAGGCGCTGCTGCAGGAGCGGGGCATGTCCACCGCCGTCGGCGATGAGGGCGGCTTCGCCCCCGACCTGGGCAATGACCAGGCCGGCGACATCCTGGTGCAGGCGATCGAAAAGGCTGGCTACCGCCCCGGCGACCAGATCTCCCTGGCCCTGGATGTGGCCAGCACCGAGTTCTACAAGGAGGGGCGCTACGCCTTCGGCGGCGGCAGCTACAGCAGCGCCGAGATGGTGGATCAACTGGCGGCCCTGGTGAGCCGCTACCCGATCGTCTCGATCGAGGACGGCCTGGCCGAGGACGACTGGGAGGGCTGGGACCTGCTGACCCGCAAGCTCGGCGCCAGCGTGCAGCTGGTGGGCGACGACCTGTTCGTGACCAACACCGCCCGCCTGCAGCAGGGCATCGAGCGGGGTGTGGCCAACTCGATCCTGATCAAGGTGAATCAGATCGGCTCGCTCACCGAAACCCTGCAGGCGATCGACCTGGCCGGCCGCGCCGGTTACACCAGCGTGATCAGCCATCGCTCCGGCGAAACCGAGGACACCACCATCGCCGACCTGGCCGTGGCCACCAGGGCCGGCCAGATCAAGACCGGCTCCCTCAGCCGCAGCGATCGGGTGGCCAAGTACAACCAGCTGCTGCGCATCGAAGATGAACTGGGCAGCCAGGCCATCTATGCCGGCGTCGAAGATCGGGGACCGCGCGGCAAGGGCTGAAGCCGGTCACGGCCAACTGGCGCAAGCGGGCCGGCTGAGTCAGTCGGCCCGCTTCACTCGCCCTTGATCCCCGGCAGCTGATCGAGCCGACCATCGCGTTTGAGCCGGCCCTGCAACTTCAG
Organism: uncultured cyanobacterium; assembly: GCA_903934745.1. Taxonomy (GTDB): domain Bacteria; phylum Cyanobacteriota; class Cyanobacteriia; order PCC-6307; family Cyanobiaceae; genus Cyanobium. The sequence continues at coordinate 4,689 of CAIZOZ010000158.1, read as the reverse complement.
CCAGGTCCATCCCACCGGCAGCCCCAGCAGCAGGGGTACAGCGGTGAGTGCGGGGCGGCTGCTGGCCGCCAGCAGCGAGGCCGCCACCGCCAGGCCCCCAAGCAGGAAAGCCTGGCCCGCCGTTTGCTGGGCCAGGGCCAGGCGCCGCAACAGGCGATCGGTTTCCCCGGCCCGGATCTGCACCTGCAGATCCCCCTGCTCGATGCGGGCGAGGCTCTCGTCGAGGCGGCGGGGGATGCCCAGGGCCCGGCTGCCCACCTGGGCCGCCTGACGCGAGATTTCATTGAACAGATCGTTGGGGCCGTTACCGCTGGCGGTCATCAGGGGCAGCAGGTAGGGGCGGGCAATCATCATCAGGCTAAAGCCCGGATCGAGGCTGCGGCCCACCCCCTCGAAGGTGGACAGCGCCCGCATCACGAAGATCAGCTCCGGCGGCAGGCGAAAGGGCTGGCCGTAGACGAGGTCGTAGAGATCGGAGGAGAGCTTGCCCAGCACATTGGCGCTGAACGGCGGCGTGAGGGCCTCATTAAGCATCAGCCGCACCAGCCTGCGCACCGGGCCGGTATCGATGCCGGTGGCGATCACGCCGGCCTGCTGCAACTCCTCCACCAGCGCGACGGCGTCCCGGCTGGCCGCCGCCCGCACCATGCGACCGATGCGGCTACGCAGCCGCTCGGAAATCTGCCCCATCATGCCGAAGTCGTAATAGATGAGGGCCCCATCGGCGGCCACGGCGAGATTGCCGGGATGGGGATCGGCGTGGAAGAAGCCGAAACGCACCAACTGCTGCAAGTAACTGGCAGCACCTTTTTCGGCCACCGCCGAGGGATTGATTCCCGCCGCCAGCAGCGCCGCCCGATCGGTGATCTTGATGCCCGGGAGGTAGTCGAGGCACAGCACCCGCCGGGAGCTGAGCTCCCAGATCACGGCCGGAATGCGGATGCCTTTGTCGTCGAGAAACTGCTGGCGGAAGCGAGCGGCATGTTCGGCTTCCAGGCGGAAATCCAGCTCCCGCAGCAACACCCGACGGCACTCCTTGGCGATGCCCACCCAGTCGCGGCCCTGGCCCCAGCGGGGATGGCGCTGAATCGCCGCCGCCACCTGCTGCAGCACCTCCAGATCGAGGCGGAAGAGGCGGTCGAGGCCGGGGCGCTGCACCTTGAACACCACCTGGCGACCACTGCGCAGGCTGGCGCGATGCACCTGGGCCAGGCTGGCCGAACCCAGGGCCAGTTCTTCGAGATCGATGATCTCAGCGCAACGATCGCCGAGCTCCTGCTCCAGGATCGCCTGCACCACGGCGAAGGGGAAGGCCGGCACCTGGTCCTGCAGATGGGCCAGCTCCTCCACCACATCGGCGGGCAGCACATCGGGCCGGGCCGAGAGCAACTGGCCCAGCTTGATGAAGGCCGAACCCAGGGCCAGGAACTCGGCCGTCAACCAACGGGCGGTGCGGCGCTGACGCTCAGCCTGCTTCTGCGGGCTGAAACCGCCGGCATAACTCCAGCGGCGGCCATCCCACCACAGGCCGACCATCAGCCGCAGGGCCAGCCGCCAGATCCGCAGCGATCGACCGAGACGCACCAGCCAGGAGGACGCAGCTATCAAGGGGTGGGAGGCTCCAGCCGGCGCGCCAATTCGGCCACCTGGGCCCGCAGAGCATCGATCTGCTCCTGGGGATCGGTGCTGGCGGCGCGCCCTGGGGAGGGGTTCCAGGACACGGGCGGCGACGACGACGACGCCGTGGTGGCCTCACCACGTTCGAGCCGTTCGGCCTCCAGCTCCACCTCCTCCCAGAACAACTGCCACTCCTGCTGCAGCCGGGCCGGGGCGTCCTGGGCCAACACCGCCAGACCGGCGGCGGTGTCTGCCAAGCCACTGCCCACCCGGGCGGCCAGTCGGCCGAGGGCGGCCTGGAGCAGGGACTGGGGCGCGCTCATCGGCTGGCCTGATTCATGCACCGAACTGTGCCAGATCTAGGGAGTGGTCGGCGAGCCGGCGGCAGGGACCTCCGCCCTGGGCGCGGCCAGGGCCGGCGCGGCCGGGGCCGGCGCAGAGGGGGCCGGCGGCGGAGCCGTCAATGGCGCCGTGGTCTGGGGCATAGCCGTCTGGGGCGCCGGGACGGACGGCAGTGACGGCTGGGCCGATTCAGGCGTGAGCGGCGGGACGGACTCCTGGTTGTCCGCCGGCGGAGCGTCGAGCTGCTGGAGATCCGTCTCGTTCTGTTGCTGCTGGGCCTGCTCACGGGCCGCCATCTCCGCCTGGCGCTTGCCAAGCTCAGCCGCCTCGCGCTGCTGCTGGCGCTCCAGTTCGAGCAGGTCAAGGTCGCCGCGGATCTGCTCCTGGCGATCGCCGAACTGCTTGCGGAGGCTGTCGAGCTCAGTGCCGGGGAACGACTGGACACCGAAGCGCTGCATGTCCTGCCAGACACCAACCACCGACAGATCAAGCAGCCTCATGGTGAGGCCATAGCCGAGGCCGAAGCAGAGGCCCAGACCCAGCGCTCGGCGCCAACTCCAGGACTTGCGGCCTGGTGCCCTGCGCCTGCCCTCGGCGGAGCGCGTGCTGACAGAGGGGGACTGGGACATCGGAGCGGACAGCGACGGTGCAGCCGTTGATCGGGCCATTCTCTCCCCTGGGAGTGTCTCCCCTGGGAGTGTCAGGTTGGCGGCATGGCACCGCGCGCTGGGGGAGGACACATCTGGACTGGAACATCTGGCCCTGGAGCCCGCTCAAGCCTTCGATCCAGAGCTTGTGGCGCTGTTGAGACCAGCCTTCAGCAGGCGTTGGCATCTCCTGCGCGGATGCAGCACGACAGGGAATGCAATTTATGCAGAATCATACTGAGCCAACAATGCTTATTTCAGGCTAGTCAGCACAGCACGGAGTTTCACCATCAAGCGTGTCAACACAAGTTGCTAGCAGCAGCAAAGCGCCTTGGCGATCCGCTCGGCCATCGTCGCCAGCGCCAGGCGACGGTTGAGGCGAATGCCGTGACCGCCCCCGAGGCGGAGCCCTGCAGAAACCGGATGCCATGACCTGCTACCTCCTGACTGGCCCTTGGCGGCCTATCCACGGACTCAAGCGGTGCGACGCGGAGCGAACTGCAACATCAAGGAGCAGATTGGATGGATTTCAAGTTGCGCCAGCGCGAAAATTCTCCCTCTGTTGGCGCCAAACTTGATCCCCATGCAATACACATGCCAAGACAACTCTACCGCTACGAGACATCGATGAAGACGTCTTCCTTTCTATGCATCTTTCTCCTTTGTCTACCCTGCTCTGCCAACGCCCAGACGCTCGAGGAACTCATTGCCAATGGCATCTTACCCAAAACTCCCTTACCTCCAACCCAGACAATTCCCATTCTGAATCGGGTTCGCGACGGCGGAACTGAAACTAGCGTCTTTCTGTCGACACGCGCACCCGGAACGCGAACCCCGATCCACAAGCATGACGAGGCCGGCGTCACGTGCTTGATCGAAGGCCAGATGACCCTGTTCATCGACAATCAAGCTCCTGCCACCACCACAGCCCCTGGCTGTTACTTCATGCCAAGCAATACGCGCATGGCAGGCATGAATACGGGGCGTTCGAGTGCTGTCTTTTATGATTTCTTCGAGGTATCACCAGGCCGCCCCCACTGGACCCTGCATGACAAAACGGCGCCGGCTGGTGCCGAGCGCCAGCTCGAAAACTGATCGAACCTGGATCGAATCAGCAAGATTCAGCGTTGACGCCGCGCTTTGAATGATTGAACTACGTCGTGTAATCGGCGTTAATCCGCACATATTGATCCGACAGATCACAGCCCCAGGCCAGGCCACGGCCGGCGCCCGCCCCCACCTGCAGGCGGATGGCCACGGTGTCGCCGCTGACGGGATCGGCACTGAGATAGATGCCGGCGGCGCGATCCTGCATGTACTGCGAAGCCGCCGGGCGATCGAAGGGCAGGGGCTGGCCGGCCGCCATCAGCTGGTGCTCCCCCAGCCAGAGGGCCACCGCTTCGAGCGCAAAGGGCACCCCGGCCCGCCCAGCCGCGGCCACGATGCGGCCCCAGTTGGGATCACGGCCATGGATGGCGCATTTCACCAGCGAGGAGCCGCAGACGGTGCGGGCGATGGCGCGGGCGGCGGCATCATCAACCGCCCCCTCCACCCGCACTTCGAGCAGACAGGTGGCCCCTTCGCCATCGCGGGCGATCGCCCGGGCCAGATGCTGCGACACCGCCGCCAGGCCGATCTCCAGGGCCGGCCAGTGCTCGGGGCTCAAGGGCTCGCCGGCTGCAAACGCCAGGAAACAGTCGTTGGTGCTGGTGTCGCCGTCCACCGTGATCGCATTGAACGAGCGATCCACCAGCCGCCGCACCATCGCTTGCCACACCTCGGCCGGTAGGCCGGCATCGCAGCTGAGGTAGCCGAGCATCGTCGCCATGTCCGGATGGATCATCCCCGAGCCCTTGGCCATGCCGCCGATCCGCACCTTGCGGCCGCCCAGATCAGCCTCAAGGGCGATCTGCTTGACCACCAGATCGGTGGTGAGAATCGCCCGGGCCGCCGCCTCGCCGCCCTCGCTCGCCAGGGCCGCCAGCAGCGGATCGAGGCCCGCGATCAGGATCTCGATCGGAATCGGCACACCGATCACGCCGGTGGAGCAGATCAGCACCTCCTCCTCATCCAGACCCAGCCG
>CAIZOZ010000157.1 GCA_903934745.1 uncultured cyanobacterium | reverse complement strand
CCCAATGGACTGAGACCCGTTGTGTTGCAAGGGGTCTCGGACTTGTGTCGGTCAGCCAGGGTTGAACCAGCGGACCAATCCAAGGACGCCTGGAGTTGGAGCACCATCGACAGCCAGTCCAGTGCTGCAGCGTGCGCCTGCTGTCGTTGACCCCGATGCGCAGCTGTGCAAGCCCTCAGAAAATCGGCAATCGCAACAGCTGCGCCCCCAGCTCCGTGCCTACCTCCAGGTTGCCCAGCTCCGCCGGGATCTCCAGCAGCAGATCCGCCCCCTGCAGCGAGCCGATGCGCGAGGAGGCCTGGGAGCCTGCCAGCCGGATTTTTGGCCATGTCGGTTTGTTGACACCCGATCCGTCCATCCATCACCGACTCAGACTTGAGGCATCCATAGATGTCACAAAGCGGATGAGTGACCAAGGCGAAGACACCAAGAAGGCGCTAGGAGTCGGGATATTTTATGTTCTGGGCGGTCTGTTGGCCATCGTGGGCTGGCCGCCAATCATCCCGTCAGTGCTGCTTGGCAGCGGCATTGCTCTGATGGTCTACCACTTTCTGGGTGGGGTTGATTCCAGTGATCGCATCAACTGGAGCCTGGGCCAGAAGCTTGCCGTCCAGGTGGGTGGTGCGTCGGTCATTCTACTGGCTTCCAGCTACGGCATCTACTACGGGCTGATTCAATCTCAGAAAGACCGAATCAGCTCCGAACCGGAACTCAAGGACGTTCTCATTCTGGATCGGCAGGGACTGCCCGTCCATCTGAAGATCAAGCGCGGCACGGAGTTCCTCCCCAGTCTCGAATGGCCGAGGGCAACCAGCCCGAAGAATCTTGCCCAGCTGAAGCTGGAGGCAGAGCTGAAAAACGACCGTGTGCTGATTCGTCCAGCCTCCCCGCCTACCAAGGACTACGCCCTCGGCTATCTCGACCTTAACTACAGCTCTGACACGCCGCCTCCAGTCGTGGCCCTGGCGCAACAAATGATCGAACGGGATTTCTTCAACCCGACGCTCGTGCTGCTGCGGACGACGATCTGTGCCGGAACACCCTGCCCGATTTCCCAGGCCGGCTTCCCGATCACCATCCTGACCAATCCGAAAATTCCCAGAGGCAAGATCGCGATCTGTTATGCCAAACAGGATTTTGCCGTGGGCGAAACATTCGCCCCTGCTGGATCAGGCAAGGACCCCTCCCTGTACATCCAGTCCCTGGCCATTGCTCCATCGGCAGAGGCCTCCAGAGAGGCCTTCATCACGCTGCCCATCGTCAGGGTGGGCTCGAAGGAAACGACACCGGGCTGTAGAACGAATGCCCACAAGCCGGTGATCGGGCTGGTCCATCCCGACGACATCAAAACCCTGACCAAGGGAGCCAACAGCAAGCAGGTGACTCTGTTCGCCACGAGTTCCGCCGAAACCTGACCGCACCCACCCCGATCAGCCATGCAACGCACACGCTCAGCACGGACATGGAGGCTCCAGCCGCTGGGTCGGGCCCTGATCGCCGCTGCGGTCAGCCTCGCCCTCCAGGCCGGAGGCGGCTCCGCTTTCGCTCAGACCACAGGGTTCGCCTGGGGGGTTGTGGTTGGTGCTGATCGCTCGCTCCAGGCCGCTCGTGACGAAGCCCGTCAAGCTGCGGTTCAGATCGGCCGCACGCCCACCCTCTATAGCTGCAACGACTGGATCCGCACGATCTTCGTGCTCACCGACCGCCGCGAAGCCTTTCAGGTTCTGGCTGCGGCCCAGCGCCGGATCCGCCCCAGCGCCTATCTGGTCGACCTGCGGATCTGGTGCCCCGGCAAGCGGTTGATCAATTGAGCCGGCCGCCAAGCCAGCCCAGCTCCCCGGCCCTTCAGAAGATCGGCAACCGCAGCAACTGCGCCCACAGCTCCGTGCCCGCCTCGAGATCACCCAGCTCGGCCGGGATCTCCAGCAGCAGATCGGCGCCCTGCAGCGAGCCGATGCGCGACGACGCCTGAGATCCTTCGATCCGCGCCAGCAGGGCACCTTCGGCACTCACCTCCAGCCGGGCCCGGGCCAGCTCCGGCCGGCCGGAGCCACGGTGCAACGCCTGGGCCAGCCTCACCCTGACTCTGGGCAAAGCCTGCACCTGCGCCCCCTCCAGCCGCTGCAGCGCCGGCCAGAGCAACTGCAGCGCCGTGATCGCCGCGGCCACCGGATTGCCTGGCAGGCCGAAGAAGGGCGTGCCGCCCACGTGTCCCCAGGCAAAGGGCCGGCCGGGCTTGAGGAACAGCTTCCAGAAGCTCACCTCCCCCAGCTCCGCCACCAGCGCGCGGATCCAGTCGCTGTCGCCGGCCGAGATGCCACCGGTGCTGACCACCACATCGCAGCTGGCGGCCAGCTCGACCAGAGCCTGGCGCAGCCGATCGGGCCGATCAGCCACCACCCGCACCTGCGTCACCGGCTGGCCCAACCGCTGCAGCAGGGCCGCGAGCAGCACCGAGTTGCTCTCCCAGATCTGGCCGGGCCCGCGCCGCTCACCGGGAGGCAGCAGCTCATCACCACTGATCAGCAGACCCAGCTGCGGCCGCACCGTCACCGCCAGCTGCTTGATGCCGCAGCTGGCCAGGCGTCCCAGATCGGCCACCCCGAGGCGATGGCCGCTGGCCACCAGCTCCTGGCCGGGGCTGGCCTCCTCCTCGGGCGCACGGATCCAGGGGTTGGCACCACTGGCCGCCAGCAGCTCGATGGTGGGGTCCCGCTCGCCATCGCCATCGCCATCGACAAGGCGCACCAGCTCCTGGGGCAGCACCCGAGCACTGCCTTCGGGCAGCACCGCGCCGGTGAGGATGCGCACGGCCTCGCCGGCGACGAGCGCAGCGGCGAAAGGGCTGCCGGCCGCCGAGCGGCCCACCAGGCGCCAGCACTGACCCAGCACCGGTGGATCGCTGCCGGCAATGGCGTAGCCATCCATGATCGAGGCGCGGAAGCCTGGCACCGCTGCCAACGCCCGCACCGGTTCCGCGGTGGTGCGGGCGTTGGCGGCGGCCAGCGTCACCAGCTCCTGGCGGCCCAGGGGCTCCAGGGCCGCCAGGATGAGCCGGCGGGCCTCCTCGAGGGGCAGGCCCTCGACTGGGAATGGCTCAGCCATGGTCAGTGGTCGGCGCTGGAGCAGCGGCCGAGCTGGAACCAGCGACCAGGGCGGCAGAAGCGGCGCCAGGCCCCTCGCCATCCCCGTGACCGACAGCGTCACGCTGCCAGGCGCCATGGCGACCACCCTCCTTGGACAGCAATCGCAGCGGGCCGATCGTCATCGCTGGATCCGCCGATTTGACCATGTCATAGAGGGTGAGCAGGCCCACCGACACCGCCGTGAGCGCCTCCATTTCCACGCCGGTGCT
>CAIZOZ010000156.1 GCA_903934745.1 uncultured cyanobacterium | reverse complement strand
CGGGAAGATTGCGCCGCGTTCGTTCAATGGGAAACTGGCCGCAGGGCAGCTGGCTCCGCATCAAAAACTCCACCCCAGCGCGGGTGGCAGGGCAAAGCTCGGCTTTGTTCGGCACGGGCCCCGTCACGATGTCATCTGACCACTTCGCCCCAGAGGCATGAGGCTGAAGGTCCTTCGCCGGTTCAACCATCCCACTAAGGGGAGAGCGGCGATCATGGGGACTTTTGGCTCAGCTCAACGATTGAGCCTAAATGCTGGTCGACCATCCGGCCGTGGCCCGGGCCGCCGTTGCGCTCCTCGAAGCTGCTGTTCATTCAATGCCCCCTTCATCACGTCGGCGGGCGGATCGAGCGGGCGTTGTCGAGTGTTGCGAGCGTTGCACCCGTCACAGCATCGATCTTCTCCTGGACATCTGCCGCGACACAGGCCCGGCCGGCGTTGCGGTCGGCCCGGAGGGTGGATTGGACTGCGAGTCCCAGCCGCCCAGCGAGATCCTCCACACATGCCGGATGGGCGACGAGATCCTCGTAGCGGACCACGATCAAATTGTCGCCAAGTGCGGCCCGGGAGTCGAGGCACTTCTGATTGCGCGTCACCCAGTGCAATCCGATCACCCGGGGGCGGCATTTCACCCAGCCCTTCTCCAGCCATGACCGGTAGACGTTCACCGGATCGCGGTAGAGCCAGATCAGCGAGAGGTCATAGTCGCGGTACTCCTCCGCGACCTCCAGGGGGGAGCGGCGCTGGCTCTCCCGCACCGGCTTGAGGAGCACCATCCCGGGGAGTGCCGCGAGGCGCAGACGGATCCGGGGCTCGGGACGGAGGTAATAGTCGTCATAGATGTCGTCGTCGGCTGCCTCATGACGGGGCGATACCCCCGGCGCCGACGCGAGCGTCTTAAACAGCGCCGTTGTGCCGGAGCGCTGGAAACCCAGGATCATCACCACACGCTTGGCCGGCATCACGTCACTCCCGAAATGGATTCATCAGGCGGACGCATCAACCATCAAAGGTACGATGACCATCTGTCCTGTTGCAGGATAGATCCCGGTTTCGCTCCCCTTGCAGGAACCTGCTCCATGCCATTTCCGTCTGTGAACCGGGTCTTCCGTTGGCTTTCCCGCTCCCGTTCCGCCGCCTTTAGCGCCGCGGCCACGGACGCCCCCACCAGCGCGCGACCGAAGGTGTTCGGGGTGGGGATCGCCAAGTCGGGCACGAAGACACTGGGGCGTTGCTTCCGGGAGCTCGATTACCACAACTGCTCGATCCGCGACGATCTGGTTCCAGCCGCCGTCAGCGATCCCAGCGCGGTGATCGCCGCCACCAGGGATTACGACAGTTTCGAGGACTTTCCCTGGTTCTGGTTCTATGAGCGACTTTCCGTCTGTTACCCAGACTCTCTTTTCATCCTCACATGCCGCCGAGACGACGACACCTGGCGGCGCAGCTTCTACAACCACATGCGCACGATTCCTACGCAGCGGATCGAGCTCGGCAGGCAACTTGCCGAGCACTTCCTACCCGGCGTGCCCATCGATGATCTCCACCGCGTCCACAACGAACGTGTCCGCGCTTTTTTCGCTGATCAGCCAGGCCGACTCCTGGAAGTCTGCTGGGAGGAGAAGCCTTCATGGGAGGCGCTATGCACATTTCTCGGCTGCCCGCTCCCCTCGGCGCCCTTTCCCCATGAAAATCGCGGGGACTACAGGGGTTCATGATTCGTCTGGCCCCTGGAAGGCCCCGCTGAAGTGGTGGGGTGGTGCGATTTGAAAGCTTTGAGTGTTGTCGAGGAGATTCCAGCGTGAACGAAGCAACGGCTGATCCTCAGATCCTTTTCTACGACAGCCTGATTCTCTCGCCAACGATGCGCCGTTGGTATGGAGAGGCTGAGTATTACAACGTCGGGCTATGGAACGAATCGATCCGCTCCCCGCAGGAGGCGTCAGCGGCGCTCGTCAACCGGCTGATCGGAGGGGCGACCGAACCGATCAACGCCGTGCTCGACGTGGGCTGCGGCCTCGGGGCCACCACCGCGCAGATCAAGCGCTGCTGGCCGCAGGCCAGGGTCGTTGGGATCAACATTTCACCCGTCCAACTCGAGCGCAGTCGGGTTAACGCACCCGACTGCGAATTCGTGAGGATGGATGCTGCGGCCCTCGATTTTCCCAGCGGCTCGTTCGACCTCATCACCTGTTTCGAAGCCGCCAATCATTTCAATACGCGTGAGGCCTTCCTGAGGGAGGCCTGCAGAGTGCTGCGTCCAGGGGGCAGCCTGGCGATGAGCGACATCCTGCTCGATGATTCAGCCTTCGCCCGGAACATGTCGATCTGGGACGTGGAGCGGGCGAACAAACTGGAGGATCCTGCCGCCTATATCAAGAAATTGCATGACACGGGATTCGTTGATGTCGACGTGGAGGATGCCACCGCGATGACCTGGCACACCTGGCTGGATCGCCTCAATACCTGGCTCGCCGAGGAGCACGAACGGGGCACGGTTCCCGCGGGGAAGAGGGACCATTGGAGGCGCACCACCCCATCCATGATCGATGCCGTGACGTACTACGTCCTTGCCAGCGCGCGAAAGCCGGGCCGTCAACCGGGTGGGAACCATTGACCTCCATGCCGCTTGGATCGGGATTTCCAAGGCAGGCCAGATGCACTTTCCCACATCAATTCACCGACAAAAACCCGGATAGACCAGATTATTTTTTAGCGGAAACCAGTACATAGTAGGTCACTACGCTTGAGCGATTGGGGTCATGCAATTTCACGTGTG
>CAIZOZ010000155.1 GCA_903934745.1 uncultured cyanobacterium | reverse complement strand
GTTCCCCGCTTCACTTGCCGCGTTCTGGCCAAGGATCAGGTCGTTGATCTGGCGCTGCGGCTGGACGTAGTCGGCTCGCTTATCGGCCATCATCCCGTCCAGGAGCAGCCCTTCCCGCGTCCGCGCCAGCGCTTCGGCGTTGTCCCGAGGCCTGGCCCCACCGCCCCTCCCTGCCCCGCCAGCAGCGGCGCCACTGCCAAGTGCTGCCATATCGGGGACGAAGCCGCCGTCGCCGGTGGTGGTGGTGGTGGCTGAGCCCTTGCCACCTGCTGCCGTCATCCCCGCTGCCTTGCTCCAGGCGCCCTGGAAGTAGTTGCCGACACCGCCGATTGATTTGCGCAGGCCCTCCGGCAGCATGTTCCAGATGCCCTGGATCTTCTGCCCGACGAAGTCGAAGACACTTTGGGCAACCGTGCCGATCACGCCGAATGGCCCGCTGAAGGCCCGGGCAATGCCCGCACCGACGTTCTGCGCGGCCTTGACCAGGCCGTTCCACATCTGCCCCAGCCATTGACCAAAGCTGCGCATGGTGCCGATGCCATCGGACGCCAGCACCTTGATGAAGTTCAGGCTGGTGTCAGCCCAGTCCTTGAAACCCTTGTTGTTCAGGTAGAGCGCTGTTCCCAGGGCCGCCAAGGCCGCCACGGCTGCAATCGCCCAGCCGGCTAGGGGGATGGACATGATCGCCGCATTCAGCAGCGGGATGCCTTCCATGGCCGCCAGTTTCATCTGCAGCTGAAAGCCCTGCAGTGCTGCCTGGCCCAGCACGAACGCTCCAGCGGTGGCCTTGACCAGGCCGGCCAGCGGCCCCCAGGCAATGGCGATCAGGGTGCCACCAACGGCAACATTCTTGAGCACAGCTGGCAAGGCGTTGAACGCAGTGACCGCGCCTGTCACGGCGTCTGTCACGGCATTCAGTGCCGGTAGCAATGCGATCAACAGGTCAGCGCCAAACGCTCCGACCTTGCCGCTCAGGGCCGTCAGCTTGTCTTTGTACTGATCGGCCTTCTCGGCAAACGCTGCTGTCATCTTTACCGACAGCTTGTCTATAGCGGTCCCGCCCATGTTGAGCATCGGGATCATGTCGGCACCGGCCTTGCCGAACAGGTTCAAGGCCAGCGCTGCCTTGACTGGCCCATCGGCCATGGACTTGAACCGGTTGGCAATCTCGAGCGTGACCTGATCGGCGCCCTTTAGCTTCCCGCTGGCATCGGTGGCGCTGAGCCCTAGGGCCTTGAGCGAATCAGCGGCCTTGCCTTTGCCGGTGGCGGCAGCCTCAACCATGCCTTTGCTCAACTTCACCAGCGCCTTGCTGACCGCATCGATGTCGGTGCCGCTGGTGCTGGCGGCTTTCTTGACTCTGGCCAACGCCTCGACGCTGACGCCGGTCTTCTGCGCCAGGTCGAACATCTTGTCGCCTGCGTCCAGCGATCCCTTAGCCAGGCCCACCAGGCCGGCAATGCTCGCCAGCGGCGCCAATGCACCCAATGCACCGGATAGGCCGGCAGAGGCACCAGTCAGACCAACCAGGGCGCCGGTGACGCCTTTTGCCGTGCTTCCGACCGTCTGCAGGCTGCGATTAAGCGAGGTGATGTTGTTAGCACCATCAACCTTCGCTGTAATCCTTAGCGCTGCATCCATGTTCATCGCCATGGTTCAGCGCTCCTGCTTGGCAATAACGGACAGCACGGCACCTTCCATGATCTGCAGATCCTCGAGCAGGGCTAGATGCTGGTCTTCTGGTGCCACCAGCTTAAGGACCCAGGCCAGGGCGCAATAGTCCAGGCCGATCAGGCCATTCATGCCAACCCGCCACTGTGTCTGCAGCTTCAGGAACAGCCCCAGCGCCGGCCAGTTCTCCTCCCATACCTCGAACAGATCAGGCTGGCTGGCCGCCTCTGGCAGCACCAGACCAAACGCTGCCGCATCATCTGGGGTTTCATCGACAACGCCACCGCCAGCCCAGTGCTCGGCGGCCTCGATCAGTTTTTTCGCTTGGCTCCCTGCAGGCTGGTGAAGTAGCTGGTGACGACGGCAGCCGTGACAGTGGGCACGTCCAGCAGCTGCGCCTTGCTCGCCTCTGAGAACGGGATGGCGGTGCCATCCGCGTCATTGACGCCACTCCAGCCGATCAGGATCTCACCGGCGATCTCTTGGTCAGTGATCATGCCATCGGTTTCGTCGTCGCGCTGGATCGCCGACAGCCGCTTCTGGAC
>CAIZOZ010000154.1 GCA_903934745.1 uncultured cyanobacterium | reverse complement strand
CTCTTCAGGTCACGGTCACGTCCCGTGTGGAGCGCCAGTATGGATCAAGACCCATGAATTCAGGATCGATGGCAAAGGCCCATTAAATCATCATTTCTTAAGCCGTCAATCATGATTGACGGGTTGACTTGCAGTCCGTTTTCTACCTTCAATCAATCCAGTTGCCATGGCTTCTCCCCGACTGCCTCAGTTCTCATTCCGCTTGACTCAGATCGCGGTAATGTTCATCACCGCCGTGGCCATCTCGCCACTGGCTCATGCAGAGACACTCGCCCAAGGAGCTGGCAGCAATGATGCCACCCTCCGGATCGGGGGCTCCAGCACGGTATTCCCGATCATGATGGAGGCGATCAGGGCCTTCCGAGCGGCAGGTAACAACACCAAGATCGTTCTCAAGGAATCAGGGACGACCGATGGATTCAGGCGTTTCTGCGCCGGTCAACTTGAGATTGCCAATGCCTCGCGGCCGATCAACAGCAAGGAGCTCAAAGCCTGCGCTAGCAATCGAATCAGCTTCATTGAGCTACCGATTGCTTTCGATGCCCTGTCGATCGTGGTGCATCCTTCCAATAGCTGGGCTAGGCAGATTACCACCAAGGAATTGGCTCGGCTCTGGGGACGCCAAGCCGAGGGAAAAATCGACAGCTGGAATGATGTGAACCGTGACTGGCCTGAGCGACCCATCAAGCTCTGCGGCCCCGGCAAGGACTCGGGCACCTACGATTATTTCAATAAGGCCATCAACGGTAGCGCTGATAATTCACGAAAGGATTACGCCTCCAGCGAGGACGACAACGTTATTGTAAAATGTGTGGCCCAGAATCCCGGCTCTCTCGGCTATTTTGGCTTTGGCTACTACAAGGCTAATCAAAACAAACTCAGGGCTCTTGCTGTTGCCACATCTTCAGGTCCAGTGAATCCATCGGTTGCCAATGTTCAGTCAGGCCGTTATCAGCCACTTTCCAGGCCGCTGTTTATTTATATTAATGACAAGGCTCTTGCGAGCAAGCCTGATATGCAAAAGTTTGCTACCTTCGCCGTTCGCAACGGCCTAAGCCTGGTTGGCGTGGCTGGCGACATTCCCCTCCCTGCCAGTACCTATCAACTTGTGGAATCGAAGCTTTACAAACGCATCACCGGAACCGCTTTCTCTGGGGATCTGCCTGTGGGTCTCAGCATTGGAGAAGCGCTGCGACGGAGTTTTGATGCTAACAAGCTACCTCAATTCCGGTAGTTCTGATCAGATCATCTTCCAGATTGATGTAGGCACAGGAGATGCATTTGCGTGAGACTTGGTCAGGAATGGGGCGAGGGTTGTCCCGCCGCTCGCTGCTCCTTCAGTTGCTGGGGCTGAGTGCCGCCACCGCCGGCTCCGCCCTGGCGGGGGTGCTCCCCACAGGTTTGATGAAGTCGGTGCCGGCTGCGGGAAGGCGGCCGCAGACCCTGCCCTTTCAACCCCTGCGCGGCCCTATCCCCCTGCCAGGCGATGGACTCAGTGCCGCTGAGCAGCAGCGCGCCTACTCCCGCATAGTCGTGAAGGATGAGCTGCTGGTGCCTGAGGGCTACCGCAGCGAGGTGCTGATGCAATGGGGCGATCCCCTGGGGAGCGGGCTCTTCGGGTTCAACAACGACTACCTCGCCTTCACCCCACTTGATCACGATCGGGCACTGCTGACGGTGAATTTCGAATACATCAGCCCCCGACCCTGGGTCGCAGGCTATGGGGAGGTGATGGGCAGGAAACTCCCGTTCGAAGCCTTGCGTCAGCTGCTGGCGGAGCGTGGTGGCAGCGTCGATGCGCGCAGCCTGGCGGCTGACGATCCCCTGCGCCGCCCGCTGCTGGAGGTGGCCACCGCCGCGATGGAAGATCTGGGCATCGGCGTGGTCGAGATTGAGCGCACCACTGATCAGCGCTGGCGTCGCCGCAAAGGCCGCTTCGACCGACGTGTCGGCGGCCTGATGGGGCTACAGCATGCCGACCAGCGGTTGCGCTGCAGCGGCCCTGCGGCGGCGGTGTTCCGCCGGCCCCAGCGGCTCGGCCACGACGATGGACTCGGCGATCGGGTGATCGGTAGCTTCGCCAATTGCGCCGGCGGTCAGACCCCCTGGGGCACGGTGCTCTCAGCCGAGGAGAACTTTCAGACCCATGTGGTCGAGGCGGTGTACGCCGATGGCAGTTCGCCTTCGCCGGCGGAGCGTCCGTTCCGGTTCGATGGCGAGCGGCTGGAGGGCCTGGGCAATCCCTTCGGCCTGCTGGGCAACAAGTACGGCTGGATGGTGGAAATCGATCCCCGCCGGCCAGAGCGCTCGCTTGTCAAACACACGGCTCTGGGCCGGTTCCGCCATGAGGCGGTGGCCGTCCGTGCCCGCGCCGGTGAGCCGCTGGTGGTGTATTCCGGCTGCGACCGCCATGGCGGCCATCTCTATCGCTACGTCAGCGAGGCGAGCGTGCGCGATCCCCGCGATCCGGCCAACTCCCGCCTGCTGGAGCGGGGCCGGCTGGAGGTTGCCCACTTCCAGCCCGATGGCGGCGGTCGCTGGATTCCTCTGGTGCCTCAGACGCCGGTGGAGCCTCTGGCACCTTCCCACTTCACCCGTTTCGACCTGCCAGCGATGCTGCCAGTACCGCACAGCGACCGGAGTAAGGCCGGCCCCGAGCGGCTGGAGAGCGAGGCCCAGCTGCAGGCCTACCGCCAGCGCTTCAGAACCCTGGCCGATCTCTACCCGGGCCGTGGTGAGGAGCAGCTCGGAGCGATCCTGATCGATGCCCACCTGGCCGCCAACGCGGCCGGGGCGACGCCCACAGCTAGGCCGGAGGACACGGAACTCGATCCCCGTACGGGAGATCTGCTGATCACCTTCACCGCTGGTGGATCGGACGGAGAGGGACAGGCCGATCCCGCCATCTTCCCTGGGCCGGCCGGCGAAAGCAGCTGGCCCTACGGCTGGCTGATGCGCCTTGAAGATACCCCCGCCAGGCCGGAGCAACCGGGCGGGGCGTTTCGCTGGCGCATGGTGGCCACCGGCGGCACGCCCTGGCAGGGGGGGATGGGCTTCGCCAACCCGGACAACCTGGCGATCGACCGCAGCGGCAACATCTGGATGGTGACCGACCGGGCTGCGGTGAACGGCAGCGCCGACGTGTTCGGCAACAACGCCTGCTGGATCTTTCCCGCCACGGGAGCGGCTGGCGGCGAGCCGTTGCTGTTCGCCACCGGTCCGATGGAGTGCGAGTTGACCGGGCCCTGTTTCGACAGCAGCGAATCCACCCTGTTCCTGGCGGTGCAGCACCCCGGTGAGGACAACGCCATCCACCGTCCTGGCGACGATGAGGTGCAGGCCTACAGCCTCAAGGACCGGGATGGCGGCAGTTTTGAGCAGCTCAGGCAAGTGCCGCTGGGTTCCAACTGGCCCTCGGGTCAGCCTGGGCAGATGCCCCGGCCTGGCGTGGTGGCGATCCGCCGTCTGGATGGCTCGCCGCTGCTGGGCGACTCAGGACAACGCCTCGAGTCCTGAACGAGCCTGATCAGCCTGGCCTTGGGCCTGGCGGCGGGTCCGCGTCGATGCAGATGGGTCTTTTTACAGACAATTGCAGCCATGGCAGGGCTACAACTCTGGTCAAGGCACAGCTCTCGATTCAGAACAGTTCCGGTCGCGGCTCGCGCCAGTTGGAGTCACTCCCCTCGGCCTGAAGTGTCCGGGCCCGCTGCTCCAGCCAGAGTCGATCAAGACGCCAAAGGTGATAGAGACCCGCCCGGGCCAGTTCCCGTCCTTGCCAGCCATGCCAGTGGGGCTGGTCGGCGGATTCAGCATCGATCACCAGCAACAGGGTGGGCTGAAGATCGGCCGGATCGGGGCGCAGTCCTGGCCTGAAGTCGGCGCGCAGTCGATCCGCCAGGTTCACAAGAGCAGTAGGCGATTGCCCCTCGAACAGCACCGTGGATTGGCTATAGAAATGCAGGGAGGGTTTGATCAGGCCCACCATTGCCAGGGGTTCGAAAGGAGAGCGCTGTGCTCTGGCCACGGCCGCCAGCTGGCGGATCGGAGCAGCCCGCAGCTGATCACCGATCTGCCAGACGGGCACAAGAACCAAGGGCACCAGCAGCAGTAGGGCGGCCTGGCTCTGAAGCAGGCGTGGCGTGGGCCGTTTGCTGGCCAAGCCGCTCAGCAGCAGGGCGGCCGCCAAGCTGACAGCGGCTCCCAACGGCAGCCAGGGGCGGCGCCCCAGGGCCGCCGCAAGGCCCGGCAGGGTGGGGTCGTTGATCAGAGGCAGCCACTGAGGCGAAAAAGCCAGAGCGGTACTGACGAGAACAAGCAGGGCCGATGAAGCGGCCATGGCCAGCCGCAGACCTCGTGGCGACAGGGGCTGTAGGGCCGGCCCGATGCCAGCATCCCTGGCGGTGGAGGGGGCGAGGGCGACCAGAAGGGCTGCAGCCGGCGTTGCCACCAACCAGTAACTGGGCAGTTTGGTGGCAGCGAGGGAGAAGAAAAGCAGCACGGCCAGGAGCCAGGCAGCCGCGAACCGACCAAGGGAGAGGCTGACGGCCTGGGGGGTGCGGACCTCGAGCAGAACCCGCCTCAGGCTCAACAACAGCAGGGGCGTGAAGGGAAGACTCGCCAGCACCAGCACGGCAAAAAAATACCCATGGCCCTGATGGTGATTGTTCACCACCCGGGAGAAGCGCTGCAGGTTGTGAT
>CAIZOZ010000153.1 GCA_903934745.1 uncultured cyanobacterium | reverse complement strand
TGAACTGATAAGAGAAGAGCTGTGGCCACGAAAGGCCTTGCTCCCGACAGAGCGGACGGCTGCGGACCAGGCCCAGGCAACGATCAGCCTTGGCCCCCGTTCACCGAGCTCGCTGGGGCCGTCACCGGCTCAGGCACAACCTGGCCGAGCGACGGGGTGCTTGCCAAGGGCAGACCGGCTGCCGCGGCCAGTGCCGCCTTCTGGGATTCGGCCCTCAAATAGCGGCCATCGACGATCGGCACCACAGCCTTGAGCTGGTGGGGAATCGTGCAGTACCGATGGTTCTGCTGCACCTGGCCCCGCTCGGCCAGGGCTTCGTTGCCCACTTTCTTACGCAGTTTGATCACCGCGTCAAAGATCGCCTCAGGCCGCGGCGGACAGCCCGGCAGGTAGAGGTCCACCGGAATCAACTTGTCGACGCCGCGCACGGCCGTGGGGGAATCAGCCGAAAACATGCCGCCGGTGATGGTGCAGGCCCCCATGGCGATCACATATTTGGGCTCGGGCATCTGTTCGTAGAGCCGCACCAAGGCCGGCCCCATCTTCATCGTCACCGTGCCGGCCACGATCAGCAGATCGGCCTGACGGGGGCTGGAACGGGGCACCAGACCGAAGCGGTCAAAGTCGAAGCGCGAACCGATCAGGGCAGCGAACTCAATGAAGCAGCAGGCCGTGCCGTAGAGCAGCGGCCAGAGGCTGCTGAGCCGGGCCCAGTTGTGCAGATCATCGAGGCTCGTGAGAATCACATTCTCCGAAAGGGCGGAGGTGACCGCCGGAGCCCCGACAGGACCGCAGCTGGCGGCGCGCAGATCCCGCAGCGCCGTGAGCGAAGGGGAGGTGGAATCGGCCGAACTGGGCGGAGGGGTGAGAGTCATGGTGGGGTCAGCTCCACTCGAGGGCGCCCTTGCGCCAGGCGTAGGCGAGGGCCACCACGAGGATGGCGATGAAGATCAGGGCCTCGATGAAGGCCAGCAGCCCGAGCCGGTGGAAGGCCACCGCCCAGGGATAGAGGAAGACGGTCTCGACATCAAAGATGACGAAGACCAGGGCGAACATGTAATAACGGATATTGAACTGAATCCAGGCGCCACCGATCGGCTCCATCCCGGATTCGTAGGTGAGCTCCCGCTCCCCCTGCCGGCTTTTGGGCGAAAGCAGCTTGTTGGCCACCAGCGCCAGCACCGGGACCGCTGCCGAAAGCAGCAGAAAGCCCAGGAAGGCGTCGTAGCCGGAAAGCACGAACATCGAGCTGATCCAACCTGCGCCGCAGTCTGGCATCTGCCGCCAGCCGCTGACGGTTCATGGTTGCCTGCTCACGGCCGAAGGCTCAGGCCCAGGGGGCCGCCGGGGAACGCAACCGGGCCTCGATAGAGTTCGGGCGCAACTGAAGGGGCCCAGGGATGAGCACGGACGCTCCCACGGACCAGGCAACGGACCAGCCAGCCGGCCCGCCAGTGGCGGCTCCAACGCCCCAAACCGCTGCCGATAACACCGGCGAGCCAACGGGCGCTGGCCCCGAACCGGAGGCCAGCCCCAGTCCTGGGGAGGCCGTCAGCGATCCGGCCAGCCATCGCTTCGAATGCCGCAGCTGTGGCTTTGTCTACGACCCGGGAGAAGGGGTCAAGAAGCTGGGGATTCCCCAGGACACCCCCTTCAGCGAGCTGGATCCGATCGGATTCCGCTGCCCGGTGTGCCGGAGCCGGGTGGGGGCCTTCAAGGACATCGGCCCCCGCAACAAGCCGAGTGGCTTCGAGGAAAACCTCAACTTCGGCCTCGGCGTCAACCGGCTCACTCCGGGCCAGAAGAACGTGCTGATCTTCGGTGGCTTCGCCCTGGCGATCGCCTTCTTCCTTTCGCTCTATTCCCTGCGCTGATCACCCTTGAACCGGACTTCCGTGCCCCGCCTGGGGCTGCCCCTGCAGCTGAGTCGTCGTGTTGCACAGCTAGTTACACCGCTGCTGAGCCTGATGCTGGTGATCAGCCTCGGCTTCGGTCTGGGCGGCTGTGTCACCACCGGCCTGCCGACAGCCGCCACCAGCCCCTGGCAGGCCGTGCCCCTGGACACCGCCTCCAACCCCTTGGATCTGGCCTTCACCAGCCCCACCCATGGCTTCCTGGTGGGCAGCAACCGCCTGATCATGGAAACCGACGACGGCGGTGCCAGCTGGGAGAACCGCTCGCTCGATCTGCCCCTGGAGGAAAACTTCCGCCTGATCAGCATTGATTTCAAAGGCGACGAGGGCTGGATCGTCGGCCAGCCCGGCCTGCTGTTGCACAGCGACGACGCCGGCCAGAGCTGGAGCCGCCTGCTGCTCGACACCAAGCTGCCCGGAGAGCCCTACCTGGTCACGGCCCTCGGACCGAAACAGGCCGAACTGGCCACCAACGTGGGCGCCGTCTATCAGACCAGCAATGCCGGCAACAGCTGGCAGGCGCTGGTGAGCGATGCCGCCGGTGCCGTGCGCGACCTGCGCCGCTCGCCAGACGGCCGCTATGTGAGCGTGAGCGGCCTGGGCAACTTCTTCGCCAGCTGGACCCCGGGCCAGGACACCTGGCAGGTGCATCAGCGGGTGAGCAGCCAGCGACTGCAATCGATGGGCTTCCAGCCCGACGGCAACCTCTGGATGGTGGCCCGGGGCGCCCAGCTGCGCTTCAACACCGATGCCAACGACCTGGGGGCCTGGGGCAAGCCGGTGGTGCCGATCACCAATGGTTTCGGCTACCTCGACCTGGCCTGGGATCCCAGTGGCGCCCTCTGGACCGGTGGCGGCAGCGGCACGCTGCTGGTGAGCCGCGATGGCGGCAGCAGCTGGCAGCGCGATCCGGTGGGAGCCGAGCAACCCAGCAACTTCACCCGCATCCACTTCGACGACGGCGGCAAGGCCTTCGTGCTGGGAGAACGGGGCTCGATGCTGCGCTGGGTGGGCTGAGCCAGGCGCCACTGGCGGCGATCGCCAGGCCCCTGCCCAGCCCCAACTACATCCCTCTGTAACCAACCCCCCGGTCCGCTCCCGGGGGCAGCAGGGCGAGTTCTAGGATCTTCTGGCTGAACGCTTGAAACCATGGCTGCCGGCTCTACAGGGGAACGCCCGTTCTTCGAAATCATCACGAGCATCCGCTACTGGGTCATCCATGCGGTGACCCTGCCTGCCATCTTCCTGGCCGGCTTCATGTTCGTTTCCACCGGCCTGGCGTATGACGCCTTCGGCACACCGCGGCCTGATGCCTACTTTCAGGCTCAGGAAACCAAGGCTCCCGTCGTCAGCCAGCGCTACGAAGGCAAGAGCCAGCTCGACCTGCGCATGAAATAAAAGTCATGACCCAAGTTCCCGCTCCCACCACACCGCGCAACTACCCGATCTTCACGGTGCGCTGGCTGTCCGTGCATGCCCTCGGCATCCCCACGGTTTTCTTCCTGGGGGCCCTGGCCGCCATGCAGTTCGTCCGCCGTTGATCGGGCTGCCTTCACGTCACCGCGGTGTCCAGCTGCGGTGACGACCCTGATCTGACACCCGATCACCCCCACCATCGGCATGCAACGCAACGACAATCCCAACAACCTCCCGGTTGAACTGAACCGCACCAGCCTTTATCTGGGCCTGCTGTTCGTGTTCGTCACGGGTGTGCTGTTTTCCAGCTACTTCTTCAACTGATCCGGAGGTTCTCGAATGAGCGGCAAGAAATCCTCTCTCCCCGACGGCCGGATCCCGGATCGTCTTCCCGATGGTCGCCCGGCCGTGGCCTGGAAGAGCCGCTGGACCGAAGGCGTGCTGCCTCTGTGGCTTGTGGCCACCGCTGGTGGCATGGCGGTGATCTTCGTCGTCGGTCTGTTCTTCTATGGCTCCTATGTCGCCGTGGGTTCGGCCTGACATCAGCTCCCTGATCCCACCCTCACTGCCTGCAACGGATCCCTCGGGGTCCGTTTTTTATGGGCAAGCTGGGCTGACCAGCTGATCTGATCCGGTCAGGCCAGCAAGCGCACGAGCAGCGCCTCCGGGGAAAGCCGCAGGTCGGCGCCCTGGGGATCGCGCAGATCCTTGAGCACCACCACCGCTTCGCTGGCTTCGGCCTCGCCGATCACCGCCGCCCAGCGGGCGCCACAGCGGTCGGCCCGCTTGAACTGCTTGCCGAAGGCGGCGGCGGTGAGATCCAGCTCCACCGCCAGGCCCAGGGCCCGGGCGCGGCGAGCCAGCGGCAACGCCAGGGCCTCCGCCTCGGCGCCACGGCTGATCACATAGAGATCGGGTGCCGCAGCCTGCAGGGCCGCTGGATCCGCCGCCGCCTGGGCCAGCAGCACCAGGCGCTCCATGCCGAGGGCCCAACCCACAGCGGCCGTGGCCGGCCCGCCCAGCTGGCCCACCAGGCCGTCGTAGCGACCACCACCGCAGACAGTGGCCTGGGCACCGAGCTGGCTGCTGGTGATCTCGAAGGCCGTATGGCCGTAATAATCCAGGCCCCGCACCAGGCGGGGATTGATCACGTACGGAATCTCCAGGCGTGTCAAGGCCTGCTGCACCTGCTCGAAACGCTCAAGGCTCTCGGGCGCCAAGGCGGCCGCCAGGGTGGGAGCCCCGGCCAGCAGGGCCTGGGTCTCCGGGTTCTTCGAATCCAGGATGCGCAGCGGGTTGGTGCTGAGGCGCTGCTGGGAGTCGGGATCGAGCCGCTGGCGATGCCCTTCCAGCCACGCCACCAGCTCGCTGCGATAGCGCAGACGATCGTCCGTGCTGCCAAGCGAGTTGAGCTCCAGCGCCAGGCCGCCCAGCCCCAGCTCCGCCAGCAGATCCCAGGCGATCGCGATCGCCTCGGCATCGCTGCGGGGATCGGCAAAGCCGAGAAACTCCAGACCGATCTGATGGAACTGGCGCTGGCGGCCCGCCTGGGGCCGCTCGTAGCGGAACATCGGCCCGCCATACCAAAGACGCTGCGGCCCCTGGCTGAGCAAGCCGTGCTGAATTGCGGCGCGCACCACCGAGGCCGTGCCCTCCGGTCGCAGAGTGCAGCTGCGCTCACCGCGATCGAGGAAGCTGTACATCTCCTTGCCCACCACATCGGTGCCTTCACCGATGCCGCGGGCAAACAGCTCGGTGACCTCCAGCAGCGGCGTGCGGATCTCGGCGATGCCGGCACGGCGGAACTGTTCGCGGGCCACGGCCTCAACCCGCTGCCAGAAGGGGGTCTGGGCGGGCAGCAGATCCACGGTGCCGCGCAGGCTCTGGAGCGGTTCCAAGGGGGCAGGCCGGGCAGTACAGGTGGCCAGTTTGCCCTGGGGAGGGGCCGGCTCCGGGCTCAGACCCCGTAGTGACGGCGATACCAGGCGCTGAAGCGCTCAACACCGAGCTCCATCGAGGTGGTGGGCCGGAAGCCCACCCAAACCTCCAGGGCGCTGGTGTCGGCCGCGGAGGCCGGCCCAGCACCGGTGACCAGGATGGGGCCGCCCATCAGCTCTCCGCCAGGCGCTGGCGGAAGAAGGCGATGGTGGGTTCCAGGCCCTGCTCGAGGCTGATCGTCGGTTCCCAGCCCAGTTCGCGGCGGGCCAGGTCAATGACGGGCTGGCGCTGCAGGGGATCATCCTGGGGCAGGGGGAGGGTGACCAGCTCCAGGCTGGGGTTGATGCGATCGCGCACCAACTCGGCCAGTTGCCGGATCGTGAACTCGCCAGGATTGCCGATGTTGATCGGGCCGGTGTGGGCCCCGTTCATCAACCGGATCATGCCCTCGATCAGGTCGTCGCAATAGCAGAAGGAACGGGTCTGGCTGCCATCGCCGTAGAGGGTGAGGGGCTCGCCCCTGAGGGCCTGAACGATGAAGTTGCTCACCACCCGGCCATCGTCCGGCAGCATGCGCGGGCCGTAGGTGTTGAAGATGCGCATCACCCGGATCTCGGTGCCGTGCATGCGCTGGTAGTCGAAACAGAGGGTTTCGGCGATGCGCTTGCCCTCGTCGTAGCAGGAGCGAATGCCGATCGTGTTCACACAACCCCGGTAGCTCTCCGGCTGGGGATGCACCTCCGGATCGCCATACACCTCGCTGGTGGAAGCCAGCAGCAGCCGCGCCCCCACCCGCCGCGCCAGACCGAGCATGTTGTAGGTGCCCAGGAAACTGGTCTTGGCGGTTTTGATCGGATTGAACTGATAGTGCACCGGCGAGGCCGGGCAGGCCAGATGCCAGATGCGATCCACCTCCAGCCGGATCGGATCGGTGACGTCGTGGCGGATCAACTCGAAACTGGGATGGCCGATCCAGTGGCGGATGTTGTCCTTGCGACCGGTGTAGTAGTTGTCGAGGCAGATCACCTCTTCGCCGGCCTTCATCAGCCGATCGATCAGATGGGAGCCCAGAAAGCCAGCCCCACCGGTGATCAGGTTGCGGTTCGCCATCTTCAGCCCTCGCCTACCCGCCAGACCGTAAGGCCAGCGGCGCGGGCAGCCTCGGCATCGGCGATCGCCCGGGCATCGAACAGCCAGGCCGGCCGGCGCATCAGCGCAGCGATCGCCACCCAGTCGAGCTGGCGATAGGCGGCCCACTCCGTGAGGATCAGCACCGCATCGGCACCACGGGCCGCCTCCAGCGCCGAGGCCGCCGGCAACCAGCCCCCTTCTCCAGCCAGGGTGGAGCCAGCCGCGGCCTGCAGCGGTGCCTGGCCCAGATCGAGCGCGATCTGGGCCACCTCCACCTTGGCGTCGACGATCGCCAGCTGGGCCCCTTCCTCAATCAGGTCACGGCAGATGCGGATCGCCGGCGATTCGCGGGTGTCGTTGGTGTCGGCCTTGAAGGCGAAACCGAGCACCGCCAATCGCTTGCCGGTGAGGGTGCCGAACAGGCTCTGCACCACCTTGCGGGCGATGCGGTGCTGCTGCCAGGTATTGAGGCTCACCACCTGCTCCCAGTAGTCGGCCGCCGCCGCCAGCCCGTAGTGGCGGCAGAGATACACCAGGTTGAGGATGTCCTTCTGGAAGCAGCTGCCGCCGAAGCCGGGCCCCGCCTGCAGAAACCTCGGACCAAGGCGCGAGTCGCTGCCGATCGCCCGCGCCACCTCGCGCACGTCGGCGCCGGTGGCCTCACAGAGGGCGGCAATGCTGTTGATCGAGGAGATGCGCTGGG
>CAIZOZ010000152.1 GCA_903934745.1 uncultured cyanobacterium | reverse complement strand
CTGCCGCCTGGCCCCGAGGACCCGCCTGCCCTTTCGCTGCCGGAGCCGGCCGGCGGTCTCACCGTGCCGCCTGGCTCCCAGGTGCTCTGGATCACCAACCCTCACAACCCCAGCGGCCAGCTCTGGAGCCGCCAGGCGCTCGAGCCGCTGCTGCAGCGCTTTGCCCTGGTGATCGTCGATGAGGCTTTTCTGCCCCTGGTGCCAGGGGGCGACGCCCAGTCGCTGGTGCCTTTGCTGGCGCAGTATCCCCAGCTGGTGGTGATCCGTAGCCTCACCAAGCTGCTGGCGATCGCCGGTCTGCGGCTCGGTTATGCGCTGGGGGATCCGGCCCGCCTGGCCCGCTGGTCCGGCTGGCGCGATCCCTGGCCGGTGAATGGCCTGGCGGCCGCCGCCGGTGACGCCCTGCTCGGCGATCAGCGCTGGCTGCGGCGGGTGCAGGACTGGGTGGCCCGGGAGGGCCCCTGGCTACAGGCCCGCTTGGCGGCGATCCCCGGTCTCGATCCCCGCCCGACAGCGGTGAACTATCTGTTGCTGCGCGGCCGGCGCGACGGGCAAGCGCTGGAACTGGAGCCGCTGCGGCTGGCCCTGGAACAGCGGCATCGCATCCTGCTGCGCGATTGCCGCTCCTTCGAGGGGCTCGATGGCACCTGGCTGCGCCTGGCCCTGCAGGACCGGGCCGGTAACCGCCGGCTGCTGGCGGCCCTGGGGCGGGAGTGGCCGGGGGGCAGGGGTGTGGGCTGAGGTTGAAGGTTGTTATCACCTGGCCGCAATGAGCCGGCTGTGCCAGAGGGAAGGCCATCGGCAGCAGCCAATTTTCAGGGGACGGCTCAGATGAATGGTTGTCTTAGATCGTGGCAGAACTGTTGAGCTCAAGAAGTGGCAAGAGCCTCGCCGTAACCATGGTCAATACATCAGGCGAGACATGCTCAATCAGTTTCGCTTTTCTGGCGCGCCAGTCCAGGCTCTTGAGCTGATCGGCAAGAACGACGCCAGCCACGCCGCCACCCTCGGGCAGGAGCACTTCAAACGGATATCCTTTGACTCTGGATGTAACTGGACAGAACAAAGCCAAGCCAACTTTTCCGTTGTAGGACTTTGGCGAGATCACCAAGGCTGGACGCCTTCCGGCTTGTTCACTGCCGGTCTGTGGTGTGAACTCCAGCCATACCAGGTCGCCACGATCAGGGATATAGGCAGGGGCCATTAAAAGTTCTCCAGCCCAACAGCATCTCCTGTGTCTACAGGCGAATGAAGATTGTCGGTTGTCACGCCCGCCAGGAGATCATCCAGGTTGAGGCGCGCGGCAACAGCTGGCTTCACGACCAGCTCGCCATCCTTGGCGCTCAGGCTCACCTCCGTGCCGGCACCAAGACCAATCTGCTCGGCGAGGCCGCGCGGAATTCGCAAACCAAGGCTGTTACCCCACTTCTGAACACGCGTCTGCATGCGAACATCGCGGCTATACGTCGACTATACCCGCGTTGGAGGGCGCCCCCGCCGCGGTCCAGTCGAGGCTGCCGTCAGCGGCATGCCCAGGGTCGCCTCCGTGATCCTCTGGTTGCTCTCCGCGTAGCAGCACGTCTCCTGCTCCAGGCCTCGGCCTCACACCAGCCCTTCAATCAACTGCGCCAGCCGCTGCTCCGCGTCGCGCACCGCCAGCTTCCGCATCCCAGCCGCCAGCTCCAGCAGCGGATCGGCGGCTGCAGCGGCGCCCCGCAGCCTCGGCCCCAGCAGCCTCCAGACCGCCCGGGCCAGGGCGGCTTCCCCGGGAGGGTGCTGCCAGACGATCACGGCGGCCCCCAGTTCCGCCGCGGCAATCGCGTTGGCGTCCTGGTGGCGGTCGGCGGCCTGGGGGAAGGGCACCAGGATCGTGGGGGTGCCACACACCGCCAGCTCGCTGAGGCTGCCGGCGCCGGCCCGGCTGATCGCCAGATCGGCGTGCTGCAACAGGCCCGCCAGCTCGTCGCTGAAGGGGCGCTCCACCACCTGCGGCAGCTGGAAGCGGCCGGCGTCCGGGTCGTTGCTGCCGGTGAGGTGCACCACCCGACAGCTCGCCTGCACCAGCGGTTCGATCAGGGGCCGCACCATGCGGTTGAGCCCAACGGCCCCCTGGCTGCCGCCCATGATCAGCACCAGGGGGCCGGTACCGGTGGGCACCCAGTCGGGCAGGGGGGTGGGCTCGAGAAAGGCCCGACGCACCGGCGTGCCGCTCACCAGGGGGTGACAGCGGGGCAGCTGCTCGGCCGCCTGGGGCAGTCCCACGGCCACATGGCGGCAGAGCCGCCCCAGCAGGCGGGTCACCTTGCCGGGGATGGCATTGCTCTCGTGCAGCAGCATCGGCACGCCGCACCAGCGGGCCGCCAGGATCGTCGGCGCGGCGATGTAGCCGCCGCTGCTGAACACCACATCGATGCGTTCGCGCCGGATCAGGCGCCGCACCACCCGGGTGGCGGCCAGCAGCTGCACCAGGTTCCAGAGTTTGCGCAGGCCTTTGCCCTGCAGGCCGCCGGCCCGCACGGTGTGCAACGGAAAGCGGGCCGGCACCAGCTCGGTTTCCAGCCGGTCCGGCACCCCCAGCCACAGCACCCGCCAGTTGCTGGGCAGGGCATCGGCCACCGCCAGGGCCGGGAACAGATGACCGCCCGTGCCGCTGGCGGCAATCAGAAGCGTCGGCATGGGGGCGACCGGGTGGCGGCGGGGGCGAGCGCGCCTAACTTAAAAGCCAGGTTTCGGAGCGGACCGCGTCTGTTTGCTTCCCGGGCCCGCCTGCGCTCCCCCGTTCGCCCTCCCATGCCCCTGCTTCGCCGCTTGTCCCGCGCGGTCCGTCCAGTGCTGCTGGGAAGCCTGCTGGCCACCACGGCACTGACGGCTTCGGGTCTGGGGCTGCCGGCCATGGTGCGGGCTGCCGCTCCCTCCGCTGCCCAGTTGCAGGTGCTGGAAAGCGCCCTCAACGGCGCCGATCAGGCGGTCCTGCGGGCCCAGCTCGACAGTGGCGCCGGCCTGGATCCGGGCCTGATCGAGCGCCGCTGGAGTGCCCTGCGTCAGCAGTTCGCCAATGCCCGCTGGCAACTGAGCCCGGGCAGCCCCGCTCGTGATGGCCAGCCCACCGTCAACCTGCGGGTCACGGCCACCCGGGAGCAGGGCAGTGTCACCTACCGGCTCACGGCCGATCAGCTGCTGGTGCTCCAAAGCGATGGCCGCCGCATCAATGCTGAAACCCTGCTGCAGGAGCAGTCGATCCTGCGCAGCGGCGAGGTGGATCTGCCGGTGAGCCTGCTGATTCCCGATGTGGTGCTCACCGGCCAGCGCTACGACGTCGATGTGATCTTTGATGAGCCCCTGGATGGGGCGCTGGTGGCCGGTGGCCTGCTGGCCCTCACGCCCCAGCAGGTGGCAGCGATGGAGAGCCCCAGCCTCGACCTGGCCGCCCTCGGCGGCGGTGGTCTGTTCAAGACCGTCCAGGCCCCCTATACCCCCGGCTCCCAGACCTGGGCGGTGCTGCTGGTGCATCCCAAGGGGGTGCTGAGTGCCACCAAGCGAGTGCGGGTGGTGGCCGACAAGGCCTTGCTGAAGCCCTGACCGTGATCGGCCGTCCCCATCGGATCTGGGTGGTGGATGACGACCCCGAATTACGGCGCATGCTCGCCACCTATCTGGGCGAGCAGGGCTATGCGGTGCGCTGCCTCGAAGGGGGCCCCCAGTTGCTGGCCCGGCTGGAGGGCCGTCTGGGCCCGGAGCGGCCCGATCTGCTGGTGCTCGATCTGATGCTGCCCGGCGACGACGGCCTCACCTTGCTGCGGCGCCTGCGCGATGGCGGCGATGACCTGCCGGTGTTGATGCTCACCGCCCGCGCCGACGGCGTCGATCGCATCATCGGCCTGGAGCAGGGAGCCGACGACTACCTGGCCAAGCCATTTCTGCCGCGGGAGCTCACGGCTCGCATCGAGGCGGTGCTGCGGCGGCGCCGCCGTTCCCCCAGCGGCAGCCCCCAGCCCGAGAGCCAGCCGGTCCGTTTCGGCACCTGCCGGTTCGATCCCGCCAGCCGCACCTTGGAGCGCGATGGCGCCGCGGTGACGATCACCTCTGGTGAGTTCTCCCTGCTGGCGGTGTTTGTGCAGCATCCGCAGCGGCCGCTGTCGCGGCAGCGCCTGGTGGAGCTGGCCCGGGGCCCAGGCAGTGACACCGACAGCCGCAGCATGGATGTGCAGGTGTCGCGGTTGCGGCGCCTGATCGAGCCCGATCCTGCTCGCCCCCGTTACTTGCAGACGGTGTGGGGTTACGGCTACGTGTTTGTGCCCGATGGCCAGCCCCGTGCCTCCTGAGCTGGTCGGGCCCCGCCAGTCGCCGTCCGGCGGGCGAGGTCATGGGCTGCTGTATCCGGCGGTCGCCCTGGGGGTTACGGCCCTCAGCCTGGTGCTGCTGCAGTTGCTGGTGGGTCGGCGTCTGGCCGAGCAGCAGCTGCAGCAGCTCAGCACCCAGGTGGCCGCCAACCTGGTGCTGGGGGAGGTGGCCCTGGAGCGCTTCAGCCCATCGGTGCTGGCCCAGCTCAGTGGCCTGCGTCTGGCGGTGGGCGCCAGGCCCGAGCTTCCAGCCCTCAGCGGCCCGCGCCCGCTTGCCGATCGCCAGTTGCGGCTCCAGGCCCGCCAACTGCGCGCCGCGCTCTGTCGCCATCTGCCCCGTTGTCCGGCGGTCTGGCCGAGCGACAGCGGCCCTCGGGGGGTGTGGGTCGAGCTGGGGTCGCCGCTGGAGACGGTCTGGTTGTTCGCGCCGTTGCCTTCGCTGCGGGGCTGGCCGCCGGATCCCCGCCTGCTCTCCCTGGCCCTGGGGGTGGCCGGGCTGACGACGGGTCTGCTGTTTCTGGCGGTGGAGGTGCAGCGGCCCCTGCGCCAGCTGGAGCAGGCCCTCGGGGCGGTGGGTCTGGAGGTGAGGCCGGCGGCCTTGCCGGCCCGTGGTGCTGCTGCCGTACGGCAGTTGACGCAGCACTTCAACGCCATGCTGGCGCGGTTGGAGCGGGCCAGCCAGGACCGCAGCACGATGCTGGCCGGCATCGCCCACGACCTGCGGGCGCCCCTCACCAGGCTGCGCCTGCGCCAGGACTGGGCCGGCGCCGAAGCCGATCTGGGGGCGCTGGAGCGCATCACCCGCCAGTTTCTGTTGTTTGCCGGAGCGGAGCAGGAGTCGCCGCTGCTGGTGCCCCTGGATCAGCTGGTGGCGGAGGCGGCAGCGGTGGTGGGCGAGGTGCCGCTGACGATGGCGCTGGCGCCGATGCAGCGCCGCGTACGGCCCATCGCCATCAGCCGCGCGGTGACCAATCTGCTGGAGAACGCCCTGGCCCATGGAGCCCCGCCTCTGCATCTGGTGCTGCGGGCTGACGGCAGCGACGGCTTTGAGATCCAGGTGTGGGATCGGGGGCCGGGCATCGCCGCGGATCAGTGGGCCGCGGCCCTGGCCCCCTTCCAGCGGCTCGACCCGGCCCGCGGCGGGCAGGAGGGACATTGCGGCCTCGGCTTGGCGATCGCGGAGCGGATCGCCAGCGACCACGGCGGTGGCCTGCGGCGGCTGGTGGCTGAGGGGCCGACTGGGCCGATGGGGGCTGGCTTCGGCGTCGGCCTCTGGGGGCGATCCCTGTCGCCAGATGTGAGCGCTGAGTCACATCCGCTCACATCTAGGCGGCTGGCGGTTCGATTCCAGTCTGATTTGCGCTCCAGAGTGCTGGGGTTGATCAGACGCCTCCGGCGCTTGCCCCCATGCTGAAGCTCCCTTCCCGCTCCATGCCCCTGCTCTCCCGCCTCAGCGCCGTCGCTCTCGTGGCGGGCCTGGGCAGCAGTGCGGTGCTGTCCCTGCCGCTGGCTGCTCTGGCCCAGCCGGAGGGGCAACCCGGCAAAACCCGCCCGACCCAGGCCCAGATGGCGAAAATCTTCCCCGAATTGCGCAGCCTGCAACTCCAGGATCGACGCGCTCGCATTGCCACCTTGCAGACTGCCGAGCGCTGCATCAAGGCAGCGACCAGTGCCACAGCCTTGCAAAGCTGCATGAAGCAGGAGCGCAGCGCCATCATGGTTCAGCGCCAACAGCATTTCACGGCCATGCGCCAGCTGTTGGAGCGCAATGGTCTGCCGGCGCCCGAGCTGCGCCGAGGTGGCCGCGATTCCAGGCCAGGGGCACCTGGTGCGGGCCCCGGCACCCCTGGCGCGGGTCTGCCGCTGTAAGGCGTGCGTCGCACCAGATTCTGAGGCGCGAGGCGATCCGAACTGATCTGAGTGCAATGGCCTGAAGGGGCGAATCCTGAATCTGGCTGATGCTGAGGGCCGTTTGCTTTTGGCCAGCCAGATTGTTGCTGCCAGGTGTTCGTTGTCCGTGACCCGTTGGTTGAAGGTCTGTGCAGGCTCCCCATGCCAGCGCCGATCTCAACCCCGACTGAGCTCAGATGGATCGCATCGGCACCGCGCTGTGGATGATGGATCGCTTCAGATCTGATCGCTGTTGAGAAGGTCTGGGCGCGTCAGCAAGCCAGCTTTCCTGGTCGGTCATGGCCGTCAATTGGGCCATCTCTGCCTGCTGTCGCCTTGGGCCTCGGGGTCGGCGGCCCTGTCCTGGATGGTGGCCCGGAATCCAGGTGGCGTTGGCGCTATCGGGCGATCACCCTGTCAGGGTCCGCATCTCGGGGTGCTGGCTGCCCCTACGGTGTCCTTGTTCTGGCCCATCCTGCTCCAGCATGGGCTCTATTTCCCTCCGTTCTGTGGACCGTCGTCGTCGCTTGATTCTGGCCGTGTCGGCCACGATGTCCCTGGCCGGCCTTATGGCCGCTGGCCCGGCCCGAGCTCTGCCGGTGTGCACTTTCCTGATGCCGATTGGTAGCAATGGCACCTCGGCGATTGTCAGCAAATCGGTGGGGGCTCCCAAGGTCACCCCCTACGCCATGGTGCTGGGCCGCACCAATTGGAACACCGACTTTGCGGTCAATCAGCCCTATAGCAGCTATAAGTTTTTCTTTACGGCTAATTCTTCCGATCCCAACGCTAAATATCCGGTTCAGGCCTACATGAAGTTCACCGATGGCTCCAGCCTGCAGGTGGTGAATGAATCCATGAATCCACCGATGGGAACAGGCCAGATGTTCGGGCCATTTGCGGCCGTCCCCGGTAAGCAGGCCAGCCAGATGAACTTCAAGGTGGGCGCCAGCGCCGACCCAGGCGCCCTTGGTTTCAGTTATCGGATTTCGGTGCAGGGCTGCAGCGACTGAATCTGAGCATTTTCATGCTTCGAGCCGAGTACTGCGGCCATCAACGGGTCGCTCACCCAGGGTCAGGGGGCTTTCACCTCCGGACAGCTGGCACCGTTGAAGCGGCTGGCAATGCGTTTGTTGCCTTCGGTG
>CAIZOZ010000151.1 GCA_903934745.1 uncultured cyanobacterium | reverse complement strand
CCACGCTGCGCCCAGCTGACATGAGCTGGGTGCCGGTGCTCACCCCCGATCTTGAGGCGCTGCTGCGCATGGGGCTGGCGGTGCTCTGCGGTCTGGCTGTGGGTGTCAACCGCGCCCATCACGGCAGTACCCCCCACCCCAATCGCTTGCGCGTGCATGTGTTGGTGGGCCTCAGTGCCTGTCTGATGGTGCTGGCGGCTGGTCCGGATCAGGAGGCCCGCAGCCGGGTGATTCAGGGGGTGGCCACCGGGGTCGGTTTTCTCGGCGCTGGCGAAATCCTGGTTCCCTCCAGGCCTCGTAAGCATTCCCAGCCGGAGGTGCTCGGGCTGAGCAGCGCCGCCTCGATCTGGTTCACCGCCTCCCTCGGGGTCACGGTGGCGGCGGCCAGCCCGCTGTTCGCCATGGTGGCGCTGGCCCTGGCCCTGGTGACCCTCTCCGACCGACGCGATGGCGGTGATGGGCCTCAAGGTTGGGCAGGCCCCGATTCGAATGGCGAAGCCGCGGCCGCCGCTGGCAAGCCGTGGCGTCCCGGCTTTCGTTTCAGCCTGCCCCTGAGCCGGCGGCTGCGGCGATCGCCTGAGGCGGGCGTCGGCGCCTTGCCGCCTGAAAAGCCGTTATCCGCTGCGGAGTCAACGGACGGAGCCCTGCCGGTTCAGAACAAAAAGCGATAAGGGCGGCGAGCGCTGTCCTTGTGGTCGCCGGCGGCGGATTGCCGGGACGCGTCTTCGGCACGGGTTTCCTGGCCACGGGGTTGATCGGCACTGGCCCAGTCGGCATCCCAGTAGCTGATGCCGTTGCGGTCGAAGGGACGGCCGTCAAGCCGCTGGGTCTCCAGGGTGGTGTTGGCCATGCTGGTGATCAGGCCCCCCAGCTCCATCGGCCCGAGATCGGTGCGCAGATCCTTGCCACCTGCCATTAACAGAGCCGGCAAGCGCACGATGTTCTGGGGTTGGGTGAGCTTGCGGAACAGGGCCTTAAGCGCCAGCTGTTGGCGCTCCATCCGGCCCAGATCGCCGGTTTCATCATGACGAAAGCGCAGGAAACCCTCCAGCTCGCGACCTTGCAACGTCTGGGGACCGGGCTGGAGGTCGATGAAGAGACCCTGACTGCGATCGGTGTAATACATGCGCTTGGGTACATCCACCTCGATGCCTCCCAGTTGGTCGGCCATCTTGCGAATGGCGGAGAGATTGACCACCAGGTGATGCTGAATCGAGCGATTCAGATGGTGGGCGACCTCTTGTTTGATCGCATCAGCCCCGCCCAGGCTGTAGAGAGCATTGATTTTGAGCGGTCCGTAGCGTTCCGCTTCCACATAGGTATCGCGTGGAATCTGGGTGATGTGGGTCACCCCGTCTTCAACCTGCAGCACGGCGATCACATCGGTGTTGCCGCCGCCGACGTCGGTGCCGAGCAGGAGCAGATTCTGGTTGCTGATCCCCACACTCCAGGAGGAGAACGGATTACTGAAGGCGCTGGTGCCTTGCCCTGGTTTCTGGCTGGTGATCAGGTCGGCCAGAGGTCTGGCGAGCACCAGGCCTCCGCCCAGGCCGATCGCCACGGCGAGCAGCAGAGAGAATCGGTGAGGGCGCCGGGAGGGGCGACGCACCTGAGGTCGAACCGCAGGACTAGTCATTGCTCAGACGCTAGGGCAAGGGTGAGAACCAGGTGGTTCAGCATGAGACGATCTTCAGAGGCGCAGTGGTTCGCCTGGCCGCAGCCCGGCCTGCACCCGCCAGAGCTCGGCATAGGCCCCACCCCGCGGCAGCAGCTCGTCATGGCTACCACTTTCGACAATCCTGCCCTGCTCCATGACGATGATGCGGTTGGCATGGCGCACGGTGCTGAGCCGGTGGGCGATCACCAGCGTGGTGCGGCCGGCGGTGATCTGGTCGAGGGAGCGCTGGATCGCGGCCTCGGTTTCGTTGTCCACGGCGGCGGTGGCCTCATCGAGGATCAGCACCGGTGGATTTTTAAGGATGGCGCGGGCCAGGGCGATCCGTTGCCGTTGACCGCCCGAGAGCCGCTGGCCCCGTTCGCCCACCACCGTGTCGAAGCCGTTCGGCAGGGCCTGGATGAAGGCGGTGGCTTCCGCCTGTTGGGCTGCCCGTTCGATCGCCAGGCGCGGGGCTTCAAAGCTGCCGTAGGCGATGTTTTCGGCCACTGAGCCGTGAAACAGGAACACCTCCTGACTCACCAGGCCGATGCAGCGGCGTAAATCGTGCAGGCGCAAGCTGCTGATCGGCAGGCCATCAAGCAGGATCCGGCCGCTCTGGATTTCATAGAGGCGCAGCAGCAACTTAACGATCGTGCTTTTACCTGAGCCGGTGGCTCCAACAATGCCGATCGTGTGCCCGGACGGCACCTCCAGGTTGAAGTGGCTCAGCAGGGGGCTGCGGCCGGCGTAGGCGAAGCCCACAGCCTCGAAGCGCAGCTCGCCCCGCACCTCGGCCAGGG
The DNA here is from genome assembly GCA_903934745.1 of uncultured cyanobacterium. GTDB lineage: Bacteria > Cyanobacteriota > Cyanobacteriia > PCC-6307 > Cyanobiaceae > Cyanobium. The sequence goes on along the minus strand of CAIZOZ010000151.1, from coordinate 3,571 downwards.
GCAGGGGGCGATCACCGGAGGGGATGGCAATCGGCGTGTCGAGCAGATCGAGCACCCGCCGGGCTGAGGCCATCGCGCGCTGGTAGTCATCGAGGGTTCGACCCAGGGTGGTGAGCGGCCAGAGCAGCCGTTGAGTGATGAACACCAGAAAGCTGTAGGTGCCGATGGCCAGGCTGCCCTGCCAGGCCTGCAGCCCACCGATCACCAGAATCGCCAGGAAGGCGAAGAGGATGGCGAAGCGAATCAGCGGGATGAAGGCAGCCGAGCGCCGGATGGCGCGGCCATTGCTGAGCCGATAGCGCTCGCTCTGGTCTGTCAGTCGCCGCACCTCCCAGTCTTCGGCGGCATAGCTCTTGATCGTCAGCATGCCGCCGAGGTTGTTGCTGAGTCGGCTGGCGATATCGCCGGCCCGTTCGCGCACATCGGCGTAGCGGGGCGCCAGGCTGCGCTGGAAGCGCAGGGAGCCCCAGAGAATCACCGGAATCGGCAGAAACGAAACCCCGGCAATGGTGGGTGAGAGGGCGAGCATCATGCCGCCCACGGCCACCACCGTGGTGATCAACTGCAGGATTTCATTGGCACCGTGGTCAAGAAACCGTTCCAGCTGGTTGATGTCGTCATTGAGGACAGTCATCAGTTGGCCGGAACTGCTGCCTTCAAAGAAGGCCATCTCCAGGTTCTGAAGATGGTCGTAGGCCTCAATCCGCAGTTCGTGCTGCACCGTCTGGGCCAGGTTGCGCCAGAGCAGGCCGTAGAGATATTCGAACAGGGATTCGGCGCTCCAGACCAGGAACGAGACGATCGCCAGCAGGGTCAGCTGGCTGGGCACCGTGGTGTAGCCCAGCTGGGAGAGCCAGGAGGTCTGCTGACGGGCGATCACATCCACGGCCAGACCGATCAGAACCGGTGGGGCCAGATCGAGCAGCTTGTTGACAACCGAGCAGAAGATCGCCTGTCGGATTGTGCGGCGATGGGGCTGGAGCCGACTCAGCAGTCGGCCCAGCCCACCGTTGCTGCCGCCACCAGGGAGGTTCACGCTGCTATGGCCTGAAACTGTCAACAGATCACCAGCGATTGCCGCCACCACCGCCGTAGCCACCACCCTCACGATCGCCACCACCACTGCCGCCGCCACCGGAACGGCCACCACCACCATTCCCTGAGCGAGCACCGGCACCGCCGTAACCGCCACCGCCCGAGCGACCACCGCCACCACCACCACCGCCGCCTTCCCGGGGCATGGCTTTGTTGACGCGGATCATCCGGCCCATCCACTCCACATCTTGGAGGTCATCGATCGCCTTCTGCTCCGCGGCGTCGTCGGCGAGCTCGATGAAGGCGAAGCCGCGTTTACGGCCGGATTCGCGGTCGAGCGGCAGGCTGCACTGGCGCACTTCGCCGTACTGCCCAAATAAATCAACAAGGTCCTCGCGCTCGGCCTGGAACGAGAGGTTGCCGACGTAAATAGTCATCAACTGAAGCCTGGAACTGAAGAAGATCGGAGGTGATTCGTCCGATGCTGGGCTATCCCAGACATAGCCAGTGGAACGGTGAAGCCGGAGATCGAAGCCTGAAGGGGTGTCGAACCCTGTTGGGTCACAGCGAACTGGGCATGCCGAAGGGAGCCTGAACGCCTTGGAATCTCAAAAAGCTTACAACTTTGACCCTGAACCGCCGCCAGCCAACGGGGCAGCGGCGGTTCAGGGGCCGGCAGGGCAGGGCCGCTGCATGGAGAACCTTGAAGCGGAGTGGAAGCGAACTGGAAGAACGGCCCGCCGTAGCCCAGAGTGGGCCATTGTCAGGAAACCCTGATTCCTGTGATCCCCGTGATGATGGCCCCTGCGCCCTGGAGCCTCGCCTGGAGCGAGGACGGAGAACTCGCTCCCCAGGATCTTTTTGATCTGCTGCAAACCATGGTCGCCAGTGAGGGCCTCGAGGTCCAGTCCTCCCTGGTGGCCGCTGTTGAACGGTTAGCACTCACCCACCTGAGTGTGATGTCCTCGTCTGTGGACATCACCCAGCTCTGTGCCTGATCCGGCCAGCTGATGGCCAGGCGAGGCTCGGCCTGCCGTCCGAGGCCAAAGGCCCTTAAATCGGATAGCGCCGAGCCGTGGCCTGGCGACAGTCGCTGCGGGCTGTTTCGAGGCTGCTGCCGTTGCCGATGCGATCGGCCACGCAGCCACAGGCGAAGTTGGCCATGCCGTCAGGGGCGGTTTTGCCGGACTGAACCATTTCGCTTTCGAAGGCCGACAGACAGAAGGCCTTGACGATCGCCCCCATGCCCGACTCCGCCTTCGCCGCTCGTCCCAGGTCCGGGACCTGCTCCAGGGCGGCCAGGGAAAGCAGCACGGCCGAGAGAATCGCCGCTTGGCGGGACGGGTGAGGGCGCAGGGGATGGGGCATGAACGGCAATAAGGTCAGGGGATTCAAACGGTTAAGCGCGAGATCTGGAGTTCCCGGTTCATCACCTTCAGGCGTTGGAGATCGCTGAACACCTCCTCCGGCATTCCTTTGGGCAGATCCACAGTGCTGTGGGCATCAAAGATCCGGATGCGTCCGATCGATCGGCCGGTGATACCGGCTTCGTTGGCAATGGCGCCCACGATATTGCCGGGCTTGACCCGATCACGCCAGCCCACTTCGATCCGGAAGCGCTCCATATGGGCTTCGGGTGGGCCATCCTGGCGATCCGGAAGCACACGGCGGGCGCCGCCGCCGTCGCGATCACCTCGGTCCCGATCGTGGCCGCCATCGCGGGATCCATCCCGGGAGGAGGGACGGGGGGCCGTCCAGCGCTCTTCTCCCTGCAGCAGCAAGGCTTTGCTGCCGAGGCTGAGCGCCAGGGCGGCGACGGCCAGCTGCTCGCCGCTGCAGCCCTGCTCCTGGCAGACCCGCTGCACGATTTCAGCCAACAGGGCCAGTTCCTCAGCGCTACGCCCCTGGCCGGCCAGGCAGCTGGTGAGGCGCTCCCGCAGGCGATCGAGGCGATGCTGATTGATCGTGGCGTTGGCCGGCACCTCCATCGGCTCGATCGGTTGGCCGACCGTGCGCTCCAAGCCGCCAAGGAAGCGGCGTTCCCGGGGGGTGAGGAAGAGGATGGCATCGCCGGAGCGGCCAGCCCGGCCCGTACGGCCGATGCGATGCACGTAGGCCTCGCCATCGAAGGGGATGTCGTAGTTGACGACAAGATTGATCCGCTCCACGTCCAGGCCGCGGGCGGCGACATCGGTGGCCACCAGCACATCGACCCGGCCATCCCGCAGCCGCTCAATCGTGCGTTCCCGTTGAGCCTGGGGGACATCGCCGTTGAGCACAGCCACGTCATAGCCGTGGGCTTCGAGGGATTCGGCCACCGTGAGCGTCACAGCCTTGGTGCGGGCAAAGATGATCACCCCTTCGCTGCGCTCGGCTTCCAGCACCCGTTCCAGGGCTTCGAGTTTCTGCGGGGCGTTGACGAGCAGATAGCGCTGGCGGATGCGACGCCCATCAGCACCCTTGGTCTTGATGGTGATTTCGGCCGGATCCTTGAGATAGCGGTGTGAGAGGCGGCGGATCTCCGTGGGCATGGTGG
>CAIZOZ010000150.1 GCA_903934745.1 uncultured cyanobacterium | reverse complement strand
GCCCCTGGCATCGCCACCCGTGCGGCCCTCGGCCGGGGAGAAGGCACGCTCCAGCAGGCGGTCCTTGCGGAGCTGCAGGATCTGCTGCTTGGCCTCATCGCGCTCGGCGGCGACGGCAGCCACCTTCTGGGCGGAGGCCTCCTCCATCTGCCGTTCGCGCAGCTCCATCTGCTGCTCGAGGATCTGCTTCTGGCGTTCGGCCTCCTGCAGGCGGGCGTACTCCTCGGGGTTGATCTCCGAGAAGCGGTTCAGCTGCTGCCGCAGGGTGCGGATTTCTTTTTCGAGCTGGTTGCTCTTGCGCCTTTCGGCCCGCAGGGGTTCGGTGAGGCGGCTGTCATCCAGAGGGGGAGCACCGGCCTCGGATGCTGCAGCGCCGAAGCTGTCGCCGCCGCTGGCGCCAGAACCGCCCTGGCTGCCGGCGCCGTTGGGATCGCCCGTGGGGCCACCGGCGGTCGTGGATTCACCGGGCTGGCCGGTTGCGGCGTAGTTGTCGTCAGCGCCCTGGCCGCTGGCGGCGGCAGTGCTGGAGGTGGAAGAAGCAGTGGCAGTGGCCATGACCCATCGCGGCTGTCGTGGATGAGCACCCCATCCGGGCTGTGCTCCCCATCTATTGCCAGGACTCTGCGGGTTCAGAGATCCGGCTCCGGCGATGCGCTCGCGGCCACCCTTCGCCGCGGGAGAAACAACCAGCTCCCCGGCACCAGTGCCGTGGAAGGCCAGTAGAGCGGCACCACCAGTGCTTCTCCACCCGGCAGGGGAGATGCAGGTCTGATCGCGAACAGGTTGAGGACCTCCCCCAGCGGCAGCGGGGCATCACCGGGCCACTCGCGGTAGTCGGCGTAGGTGCGGTTGAGCTTGCGCAGGGTGGAGCGGGTGGTGCCGTAGAGCTGGGCAACGGTGGTAAGGGTCTCGCCCTCAATCACGGTGTGGCCCTCGGGGCGCAGCAGCCAGGAATTGGCTGGCTGATCACGAAGCCAGCTCACCGTGGTGCCGTGCAGCGCGGCCAAGTCGTTGAGCGTGGCGCCGGCAGCAGTGGTGATCCCGGTGGTGCTGCTGATGTCGCTGTTGAGCGAGCGCAGGGTGTCCACCGTGGTGTCGTAGCGCTCAGCGACGGAGAGCAGGGTGTCGCCGGCTTGGACGATGGCGATGCGGTTGGGCTTGAGCACCAGCTCCAGCCGCTCACCCAGCAGCGGCTGGGCCAGCGAGCCAATGCCTCCGGCGCCGAAAGGGCCCGCGAACTCGGTCAGGGTCAGGCCCGTCAGCTGGCCCCGGCCCATGGGCGGCAGCACACCAGGTGACTGGAGTTGGGCGAGCGAGCCGAGCCAGATAGCGCCCTGAGCCGGGGCTTCACAGAAACGGCCATCAGCCAGGGGCGGGCGATAGCCGGTTTCACTCCAGGCCACTTCCGCGGAGAGCCAGTCCCAGGGATTGCTGGGCTGGGGAGTCAGCAAGGCCGAGCGGCAGATGTAGCCGCCGTAGGTGAAGTCGCCACTGTCGATGCCCAGACCGCTGGCGCTCTCGCCCACCATCCGCCCCCGCTTGAGGAAGGCCTCGCAGACCATCCGGCCGATCCGGGCCGAATCAAAGCGGCCGGGTAGCTGGTGGATGTAAAGCAGCAACCGCGCATTGGCGTAGGGCTGCAGAACAGACTTGGGCAGGGCCGCTGGCGTGGGAGTGACGGTCATGGCTCAGCCCCGAGCCAGCGCGGTGATGAAGGCGTCGCCCTCGTTGCCCAGCCGTTGATCGCGGCTCCAGCTCTCCAGGCCAGGGAGGAGCAACAGCAGGGCCTTTGCATGACCGGAGCGCTGACGCCGCAGGGCGGCCTCGATCGAGAGACCGCTGCTGTAGCGAGTGATCGTTTCCTCCCGGAGGAGCTCGGTGTCGAACTCAATCACATCCGCCTTCTTGACCGGCAGGGTGCCGTCCTCCGGCAGGGCATCGGGGCTGACGGCCTTGCGGCGGGTCTCGATCGGGGCCTGGAGCTGCTCAGGATTCAGGCCCGCCAGCTCCGTATCGATGGCAGCGATGGCATCCAGCTCCCGCCTGGCGGTGGGGATCGCATCGGGGT
>CAIZOZ010000149.1 GCA_903934745.1 uncultured cyanobacterium | reverse complement strand
TTGTTCGAACGAAAATGAGAACTCCCGCGCCACATGGCCGAGGCGCCAGTGCAGATCGACGTCGGAGTGTTTGGGGTGACTGAGGGTGATCTCGTAGCTAAACCGCACCAGGATTCTCCAGCGCCAGCCATCCCCCTCACGCGGCAGGGCCTGGTGCTGGTCTCCGCGCCGCCAACCGGCTCTGGCCAGGGCCAATTCCGCGGCACCCAGATCAGAGGCGCGCACCCAGAGATCAACATCGCCGCTCCCCCGGGCAGCGGGTTGCCGTTGGCCTAAGGCGGGCAGGCACACCCCCTTGACCACCAGATGATCCACCTTGGCCTCGCTCAGCGCTTTGGCCACCTTTGCCGTGGCCACCATGTTGGCCAGTCCAAGGATGTGCTGCTGCCGCCGCAACGCCTCAAGCTTCACAACACAAGCGGGTGGAAGGCCCAATTGCTCGACCCAGGGGGTGAGCAGGGGAATCACGCGATGACGCGAGATCGCCTCGATCAGGTCGTTCGTGCTGGCCAAGCTGGGATGGGGCGATGGCAACAGCTCCAGCGAAGTCCCTGGGGGGCGCCGCTGGATCACCCTGCTTACGGCGGCCGCGACCCAGCGGCTCGCCGCTAGAGGTACGGCAGCTCGAGGGGTTCTCGGGGTTCTCATCGCACGAGCTGGGCAAGTAATGCTGCCGGAGCCGGATCATCCACCAGTTCTCCGGCGGCGGTCAGCTGACTGTGGAATGCCATCAGGACTCGCCTGTGACAAGACCGTGTCCTGATGCAGTTCACCAAAGCTTCTGGATCGGCGTTGCGCAGTAGCTGCACAACGTCAGCAATCCACTGAGGCGACATTCGCTTGCAGGGCCTTCTGGCTTCGAGCGTCAGCTGCAGCAGCAGATCGCCGGGTTGCTGCAGCTGCCTCACCGTGCCGGCGACCGCCATGGTGTGAGCCCCCTGCCAAGCCATCGGGTCGGCCACGGCCCAGGGAGCCCCAAAACAGAGTCTTAGGTGCTTCGCGGCTCGCCCGCTGCCTGGCCTCGTGAAGCCCCAACTGCCGCCCGAGCGCAACAGCCGCCATCTCAGCTGACGGCGGACCCCCACCAACTGCGGCCGCCAGCCCAGTTGGGTCATGGCTTCCACCGCATCGGCCTGGCGCCGGGGCTCGATGGCCATGGTCAGCTCCTGAATGGGCCTGCTCCCACCACCGCTGGTATGGCAAACCAGCGCTGCCTCCCCCACCACCAGGAGCGGGATGCGGCGCTGTCCGAGCGCTTCGAGCGCAGGACGCACGCCGGCCCACAGGGATTGGTGACGCACCCATGTCCGTCGATACAGACCCCTGACCCGGCCATGCACGGGGTCGCCCATGGGGATCACGCCATCACGGCGCGCGATCAGTGGCAGAAGCCGCTGCGAGGCGCTGTCGATCCCATCGAACTCGACCCGATGGCGCCATTCAAGCCAGGCTTTGGTGGCAACCGGCGGCGGCCCCAGGGCGGCCTGCAACAGCAGCCGATGTTCAGGGGCCAGGCGGGCGAGCGGATCAGCCTTCATCGGCGGGGTGGCGGGCCTGCCGGCGCCGATGATGGGCCCGAACCACCGCTAGCAGATCGGCATTCCCTGCTTGTGTGGACTGCAGGCTGAGATTGGTGGTGTGAATCCGACGGCGTGCAACGAGCTGCGGGAGCGTGGGCAGGCGCAGACCCCGCGCACGGGAGCGCGAAATCCAGTCAATGTTGGATTTGGTCCGGCGGGACGCATCGAGGGGACCCACCCGATCGAATGCCACCCGCCGAATCATCAGTGCCTGAAGCAGCTCCACCGGGCGGGGGCCGAGCACGAGGCGGTAACGCTGAGCCACCTCCGGGCCGAGCTCGGGGCTCACGAACTGCTCGACCAGGCCAAACACCCCATCCAGCTCGGGATGGGCCTCCAGGTGATCGCGGCGGCAGGCCAGCGAGGAGGGGGTGCAGAGATCGTCGTGATCGAGGAAGGCCAGCAGCGTTCCGG
>CAIZOZ010000148.1 GCA_903934745.1 uncultured cyanobacterium | reverse complement strand
TGGAGGCTGCGAACCTCGACTGGGGTTGCGGGTTTTGTTGCTGGAGGCTGCGAACCTCGACTGGGGTTGCGGGTTTTGTTGCTGGAGGCTGCGAACCTTGACTGGGGTCGTGGGTTTGAGCGGGTTGATTGGAGTTGGGCTGGGGGTGGCAACGTCGCAGTCGGAGCGCTTGCTGGTACCGGGGGGAGGGATAGCCTTTCGGGGCAGAGCTTTTGGGTATGGGTGGAAGGATGACTCCGGATCGGCAAGGTTCTGAGATGGAGGTGCTCAGCCTCTTTCCTCGCTATTTGCTCAAGGGCAGGCTGAGCGAGGCTTTGCTGGCCGATCTGCAGCACTTGGCCCGCCAGGTGGCCGCTGACCCGGAGGCCAGTCCGAATGCGGCAACCAAGCTGGCCGGCCAGCTGTTTCAGCAACGGGAGCTGCGGCCGGATCAGCCGGCGGTGATTGAGCTCTGCCGCGATCTGATTCTGCCGGGCTGTGAGCGCTGGATCCGGCATGTGATCGACAAGCAGCCCCCCCAGGGGCGGGGGCCCTGGGTGCCGGGGCGTTACACCCTGCAGATGATTGATCTCTGGCTCAATGTGCAGCGCCAGGGTGATTACAATCCCACCCATACCCATGGGGGTAGCTTTTCTGGCGTGTTGTTTCTGCAGGTGCCACCCCAGATCAACGGCGAGAGCTTCGACGGCCAGCTCTGTTTTCACGGGCCGGAGGAATGGCATATCCAGAGTTTTCGTACCGGCATGGCCGAGTACGTGTTGCCTGTGCCCGGTGATTTCTATGTGTTTCCCGCCTGGCAGCCCCATTCGGTGGCGCCGTTCCGCGGTGAGGGGGAGCGCTGGTCGATCGCCTTCAACGTGGTGGCGGTGCCCCAGGCGCCGCGGCCTTCAGCCCCGGCGGTTCCATCAGTAGCGGTTCCATCAGTGGCGACTCAGTCAGTGGTGAACGTGTCGCTGTCTTCGGCGCGGCCCAGGCCTGGGGGGTTCTGAGTCTGGGGGAGGGTGCGGTTTGCGGTGCGTGGTGCGGCCCCTCGTGGTGATGGGCTGAAGCGCGAGCGACGCTTGCCCGCCTTCAGCGGCCCGCCACCCGGGCCAGGCCCAGTTGCATCACCTTCTCCTCCAGATTCGGGGTGATGAGCAGCATGCCGGGCCGGCAACGGGCCAGCGCTTCGATCGCCTCGGCTTCGGTGGTGACCATGAAGCGCACGCGCTGGCGGCTCAGAGAGGCTTGAAAGAGGCCGTAGAGCAGCACCCGGCGGGAGGAGGCGAAGCCTCCACTGGGGCGAATGTCGCTGCTCAGGAACCAGGTGCGAGCGGAGGCGTACAGCGACCGGGATCGGTTGATGTGGCTGAGATCATCCACACTGCCGTACCACCCGCCCCAGAACTGTAAGGATCCCTGGCATGGCTTGGAGCCGCAACCTGGGCCTCAATCGCCAGACTCCCGCTGTTCAGCGGCCAGGGCTTCGAAGTAGGCGGCATCGGCGCTGCGCTGGCGGGCGTTAGCGCGGGCCTTGGCGTGGCCGGCGGTGGGTGGCCTGGGTGGGGCCTGCCCCTCGGATTGGGGAGCACAACCCTGCTGTTGGAGCGGCTCACCCAGGCCGGGGCTGTTGTGGAGGACTTTCGCTGTCTAGAGGCCTTCACGATCTTCGCGGTGCAGTTCCGCTACGACGTCGATCCCGAGCCGATGGGGCTCGATCGCGCCCATTGGCTGCTTCGCGCCGAGCAGCTGGTTGAGCATGTGGCGGCGATCATCGGCTCCGAGGCCTGACGGCGGCGCCTGAGAGCCGCCGTCGCCGCCTCCCGCGCCAGACTTCGCCGCGCTGCGGAGAGCACCATCCCCCGGACCCCTGCGCTGGACGCCGATCTGCCGGAACTCAGCGGCCGGGTGCCCGAGCTGCGCCAGCAGCTGCTGGCTTGGTGGGAAGACCACGGCCGTCATGGCATCCCCTGGAAGCTCCGCGCCGATGGCGGCCGTCCCGCCGATGGCGAGGAGCTTGATCCCTATCCGGTGCTGGTGGCCGAGGTGATGCTGCAGCAGACCCAGCTGGCGGTGGTGCTGCCCTACTGGCAGCGCTGGCTGGCAGCCCTGCCCAGCCTGGTGGCCCTGGCCGCCGCCGCCGAGCACGACGTGCTGATGCTGTGGCAGGGCCTGGGCTACTACTCCCGGGCGCGGCGCCTGCATCGGGCTGCGGGGCAGCTGCTTGTCGGCCAGCGCCAGAGCCTGCGCCCAGACCAGAGCCTCGACGGTGTGATGGCTTCAGGCCCTAACGGAGCTGATCTCTGGCCCCGCAGCCTTGAGGGCTGGCAGGCCTTGCCGGGACTGGGCCGCAGCACCGCCGCCAGCATTGTCTCTTCGGTCTTTGATCAGCCGCAGGCGATCCTCGATGGCAACGTCCAACGGGTGCTGGCGCGCCTGATCGCCAGTCCGCGGCCGCCGGCGCGGCAGCTCGCCCGGTTCTGGCAACTGAGTGAGACCTTGCTCGATCCGCAGCGGCCCCGAGCGTTCAACCAGGCTCTGATGGATCTGGGCGCCAGCATCTGTACCCCCCGCTCTCCCCGCTGTGGCGCCTGTCCCTGGCGGGGGCACTGCGCTGCCTACGCTGCCGGCGATCCCGCCCGCTACCCCGTGAAGGACGCCCCCCGCACCGTGCCGTTCCAGGTGGTCGGGGTGGGGGTGGTGCTCGATGGCGCCGGCCGGGTGCTGATCGATCAGCGGCTCAACGAGGGGCTGCTGGGCGGCCTGTGGGAATTCCCCGGCGGCAAGCAGGAGGAGGGCGAAGCGATCGCCGCCACGATCGCGCGGGAGCTGGACGAGGAACTGGCGATCGCCGTGACCGTGGGCGAGGAGCTGATCGTGATCGAGCACGCCTACAGCCACAAGCGCCTGCGGTTTGTGGTGCATCTCTGCACCTGGCTCGCGGGTGAACCCCAGCCCCTGGCCTCCCAGCAGGTGCGCTGGGTACGGCCGGCCGAGCTGGCCGACTATCCGTTTCCGGCCGCTAATAGCCGCATCATTGCGGCCTTGCTGGAACGCTTGGATGCCAGTACCCCGGCGGCGGATCCAGAGCCGTAGGGCTGCTTTGGCTTCAGGCCCGTGGCTCCAGGCCCGTGACTCGAGGCCCGTGGCTCGAGGTCCGTGGCCAGTGCCGCTGCCTGGCTCAGTCTGGGGAATGCCGCCGGGCCGGGGTTCGGTGTGGGGCAAGGTCGGCCGTCATGATGGGTGCTGGCCTCTGGGCTGTTGCGTTCGATTTGTGAGACGCAGATGTCAAGGCTGGAGTTGATCACAATGGGACAGCTGAAATCATTCTTTTCCCCTGGGCAATCCTGGCCCTGGCCCTGGTATGGCCGGCCTGTGCATCGTTATAGGTTGTTCAGTGATCTGAGTGTTGATCTTGGGCGGCATCCGCGGCCCGTGGCTCAGTGGATTGTTGACGGAGATCGCAGTCAGCGCCATACCCTGACGCTGCTCAATGCCAACAGCCATAGCCGCTTTGGTGTGCTCACACCTGCGCCGGTGCAGCTCAATCTTTCCTTCAATCCCCGTCGCAACGATGGTGTCTTGCGTCTGTTGCTGGTGAATGCCGGCGACGCAGCGGATGAGGCTGAAGTCAATATCGCCAGCAAGATTCATAGTCTTGACATTGTCACCGGTGGCATCAAGAACCACATCGATATCAATACTACGTCGATGTTGCGGCAGATTCGGGTGCGCGGCAGCGGCAGGAACTACCTCGATCTCGGGATCGGAACCGTTGCGGGCGCCGATCGGAATCTGAGCATCGATGCCCGTGGATCCACCGGTCAGACGGCTGTTTTTCTCGGCACTTACGCCTTCGAATCGCTCACGTTTCTGGGTGGTCTTGCCCCCGGCTCTCGCACCCTGCTGGGTCTGTGCGTGCTCGGCAATATCAGCCTTCCCAGCCTCAGCCATGTGCAGGGACTGATTCTGCAGAAAGGGTCGAGCGGCCAGCTTGACCTCGTCGGCAATGGTGCGATCACGGCTGTGGAACTTCAGACCTCGGCAACCCGCCCCGGTGAAGAGCATGCCGTCGGCACCCTGCTCAATGCGCCGGGGCTCCGATCAGTGCTGTTCGTCGGTGGTGGTGATCGTGGCCAGCAGCGCTTCCCTGGTTTTGTGGTCAGCGGGCCCCAGACCTTGAGCGGCAGCGATGATCAGTTGCTGGTGCTTTATGACAACCGCGGCATTGCTCTCGATCCCGCCAGCGGGCTCAGTCATGCCGATCCGCTGCAGTTTGATGGCGTGGAGCGCCTCCGCCTCGATGCCAGCGGAGCCATTGGTCTGCAGGGCAGCTGGACCCTGCCGGGGCTGAGCGGCCAACAGCTCCGGGAGGTGGTGCTGCGGAGCCCCTCCAAAGGGCTGGCGGACCTCGGCCTGCTGACGGCTGGGTCGGCCCCGGGCAGTCTCAGCCGTGTGGATGTGAGTGGCATCGCCGGCTCCGTGCAGCTGGGTGTGGCCGCAGGCTGCCTGGCCCCGGGGGCTGTCCTGATCGGTGGTGATGGGGGCGTGCAGTTCCGCCTCACACCGGCTGAGCAGGACGGCCCCGTGTCCGTGCTGACGGGAGCAGGCGATGACCGGATCCTGTTCGGGGCAGCGGCCTGCTCGATCAACTCCGGAGCGGGTCGTGATCGCTTTGAGGTGGGGGCCGCCAACGGTGGCCTGCTCACCGGCCTCACCAGCCTGCAGATGGCGGATTCAGGCTCCAGCGACGATGTGCTCCAGTTGTGCCATGCCGGTGTCAACGACCTGGTGACGGGTCTGAGCGGCAGCCTTGATGCCGTGGACTTTCGGCAGCAGGTGCTGCAGCAGATCGCTGCGCAGCCGACGGCCAGTGGTCTCTATGTCGAGGTCATCGACACGGCGGAGGGTGCCGTGACCTACGGCTATCTCAACAGCGGTGAGGACTGTTGGGACCAGGTGTTTGCGGTGCTGGGCGTGCACAACCCTGTGCTGTCTGGCACTGAGATCAGCCTCGGCTGAGCGCGGCGGGCGTGGGACCTTGGGGGCTGCTGTTTCAGTGCGTGCCCGGGTGGCGATCGCGGCCGCCTGGGCGCGGCAGCAGGTTCAGCGGCGGCCTGATCCGGGCCCAGCGGCCCTGGACCGGTTCGCTGGCCCTGGTCAGTTCCAGCTCCACCTGCCAGGCTCCCGCCGGCATCAGGCTGAGGCGGCCGGGCCATTCCACAGCCAGGACGGCGCCGAGGGCGAGAGCTTCTTCCTCTTCCTGCAGCAGCAGCTCATCGGCGGCGGCGCTCTGCTCCAGCCGGTAGAGATCGAGATGCACCAGGGCCGTCGGTGTGCCATCGGCGAGCCGGCCTTCGTAGTGC
>CAIZOZ010000147.1 GCA_903934745.1 uncultured cyanobacterium | reverse complement strand
TGTGGCGTGCCTCCCGCCGGTCACGGCAGCGTGCTCAGCGCCCATGGCTCCCTGCCGATCCCGGTGCCGGCGGTGCTGGAGATCGCCCGGCTGCGGGCGATTCCGCTCGCCGGCAGCGAGGGTTTCCCCGCCGCCGAACTCACCACTCCCACCGGCCTGGCCCTGATGGCCTGCTGGGCCCAGCGCTTCGGGCCGGCACCAACGGTCGTGCCCCAGCAGGTGGGGGTGGGGCTGGGCAGCCATCGTCTGGATCGACCCAACCTGTTGCGGCTGATCCTGGCCCAGCCCGTTGCGTTGGCCCCAGGCGTCTCGGAGGGGGCCGCAGCAGAGCAGGAGCAGGTGGTTCAAGAGCAGGTGGTGCAGCAGCAGGCCCAGATCGATGACGCCACATCGGAAGATCTGGCCTTCCTGACGGAGGCGCTGCGCCAGGCCGGCGCTCTGGAGGTGTTCAGCCAGGCGATCGTGATGAAGAAAGGCCGCCACGGCTTCCTGCTCACCGCCCTGGTGGCGCCCGATCGGGCGGAGGCCCTGCGCCAGGTGTGGTGGCGCCACAGCTCGACGCTGGGCCTGCGGGAACTGCTGCAGCCCCGTTGGGCTCTGGCGCGTCAGAGCCTGGAGCTGGACACCCCGCTCGGGTCGCTGCGCCTGAAGCGGGCCTCGCTGCCTGGAGGTGGGGAGCGCTGCAAACCGGAGCACGACGATCTGGTGGCCCTGGCCCGCCGCCACAACCTCTCTCTGGCCCAGGTGCGTCGCCAGGTGGAGCTGGCCCTCCAGGCGCAAGGGCTGGCGGATCAAGACGGCGCCGATCCGAGCTTGGGCGCCGTGAGGCGGCAGGATCGGGCCAGCCAGGAGCAGCGGATGCCAGACCAGGCAGGCAAGAATCGGGCGATGCCGGAGCCGTCGGCGCCGGATGAACAGGCCGGGGGGAACCAGCCATGACCGATCCGATCACGATGCTGCGCCAGCGCTGGGCTGATGGGGCTGCTGCTTGCTCCGCCCGCCTGCAGCGTCTGAAGCAGCGCCTCTCGCAGCCTGGCGCTGGGCTGGGCCTGCCCCAGCTTCCGGATTCGCCCACCGGCCAGCCGCGTCCCGCTCGCCAGCTCGGGATCACGGCCACGGCTCTGGTGGGCCGTCTCCCCAGCTGGCTGCGCTCCGTCCGTTTGCCTGGCGGGCTTCGCCTACCCCGCCTGCCAGGCGGGCTTCGCCCACCCCGCCTGCCAGGCGGGCTTCGCCCCTGGATCACCTGCCTCAGCCTTGGCTTTGTGCTGGCGGCCCTGTTCAGCCACGGCCATCAGTTGCTGCAGCTCAGCCTCGACCTTCAGGGTTGGCTCTGGCTGCTGCTGGGGGTGGGCCTGAATGTGCTCAGCGTTGTGGTGAATGGATGGGCCTGGGGGGTGATCCTGCGCTGGCGGGGGCTGCAGCCCCATTGGGTGGCCTTGATCAGCCTTTACGTGAGCACCAACCTGCGCAAGTTTCTGCCCGGGGGCATCTGGCATCTGGCCGCCAGGGTGCAGGCCCTGCGCGGGTCCGAAACCCCGTTGGCGGCTCCCATCGGCACGGCGATGGCCCTGGTGGTGACCCTGCTGGATCC
>CAIZOZ010000146.1 GCA_903934745.1 uncultured cyanobacterium | reverse complement strand
TGGGCCAGCAGCTCCACCCACTTCTGGCTGCCTTTGGCGGTGTCGTTGAGGGTGCGGGGGCGGCCGGGCAGGCTCACCACATGGGCCTCCATCACCCCTACGGCATCGCAGCTGCGCAGGATGGCCGAGAGGTTATGGGGTTTGTCCACGTGCTCCAGCAGCACGGTGAGATCTCCCATGCGGCGATTGAGCACGGCCTTGAGGCGCTCAAAGCGGCGGGGCAGCAGCGGCATCGGTGGTGGTGGCTCGGGGGTGGTTCTGGAGTGTGGGATCCGGCTGGAGTTCAGCCAGGATCGTGCCCCAGCCTGACAAGAACCCGGTTCCGCCTTCCCATGACCCAGGTGCTGCCCAGCTTCGATGGCCAGGTCTACGCCATGGTGGTCCGTATTCCCTTTGCCCAGCTCGCCACCTACGGGCAGATCGCCGAGCTGATCGGCGCCTGGGGCTGCGCCCGCCAGGTGGGCTGGGCCCTGCGGCGCTTGCCACTGCCCTCGCAGCTGCCCTGGCATCGCGTCGTGAATGCCGCCGGGCGGATCTCGCTCAGCCCTGGCCGTGAAGGCAGTGACTGGATCCAGCGGCAGCTGCTGATCGATGAGGGGATTGCCGTGGATGGCCAGGGGCGCTTATCCCTGGCGCGCTATCGCTGGCGGCCCGGTGCTCCAGTACATCTGGAGCTTGCTCACAGTGAACCTGTCCCACCGTTGGATTCCCCCTTTGCCTGACCCCGTGCGAACCAACGGCCTGCCGGCACGGGAGGTGGCCTGGAAGGTGCTGCTGGCGGTGGCGGCCGGTGCCTACGCCGATGCCGCCCTGGAGCGGGAACTCAATCGACAGTCCCTCAGCGGTGCCGATCGGGCCCTGGCCACCGAACTGGCCTACGGCGCCATTCGCCAGCGCCGCCTGCTTGATGCCTGGATCGATGCCCACGGACGGGTGCGGGCCGAGCAGCAGCCCCCCAGGTTGCGCTGGCTGCTGCATATCGGGCTGTATCAGCTCCTGTTCACGGCCCGGGTCCCCGCTTCCGCCGCCGTCAGCACCACCGTCGATCTGGCCAAGCAGGGGGGGCTGGGGCGCCTGGCACCGGTGGCCAATGGGCTGCTGCGTTCCGTGCTGCGTCGCCGTGAGCTGGCCGGTGCTGGCGCCACGGCCGGGCCTCTGGCTGATTCCGCTGGTGACGCCGCCGTTGACGCCCCCGCCACGGTCCACGCCGCCGGGCCGGCCGTGGCGCCCTGGCTGGGTTTGCCGTTGAGCGACGATCCGCGCGAGGATTTCGGCCTGCGCCATTCGTTGCCCGAGTGGTTGGCCACCGACCTGCAGCGCTGGCTCAGCGCCGATCGGGCCGAGGCCTTCGCCCGGGCCTGCAACGCTTCACCACCAGTGGATCTGCGGGTCAACCGGCTGCGCAGCGATCGTCAGAGCCTGGCGGCAACCTTCGCCGCTGCCGGCCTTCGTACCCAGCCACTGCCGCAGTCGGAGTACGGCCTCACCCTGCTGGATCGCTCCGGCGACCTGCGCGCTCTGCCGGGCTACGAGGAGGGCCTCTGGTCGGTCCAGGACCGCAGCGCCCAGCGCATCGTGCCGCTGCTGGATCTGAGGCCGGGGCAGCGG
>CAIZOZ010000145.1 GCA_903934745.1 uncultured cyanobacterium | reverse complement strand
GCGGCACTCCCCGCCAATCGGCGACCGACTCAGCTCCAGGGGCAGCGACGGCGCCAGCAGCCCCTGGCCCCCCAGCCGCCGGGTCCGTGGCCTGCTGCTGCTCAACCCTCTCCAGCACCAGCTCCAGGGCCGCAAGCGCCGCCTCCCCAGCCGGCAGCAACCAGGCGGAGGCGGGAGCCGCTCGCCAGGGAGCCCCGAGACCATCCAGCTCAGCCAGGGCCAGCCCCAACGCAAAACCGAGGCAGGCCGGCAGAGCCGGCAACTGCTGCTCCAACTCCCGGCGCCCCAGCTCCGGACCCAGGTCGGCGATCGTGGCGGCCAGGGCCACGAGCTGGGCCTCGGACAGCAGCTGGGCTGGAGGCGTCGCTGCCGGGCTGGATCGCAGCGCCGACGGCGGCCAGGGGGCCGCCTCACCCCACCCCACGGCGCCATCGTCGCGACGCAGCCGCAGCAGCCAGCCCCGCCGTTCCACCAGAGCCCCGTGGGCCGTAACCAGGGTCCGGGGCAGACGGAACTGGAATGGCCGCCAGGCGAGCTGCAGGCGATCGTTGCCGGGGGCGCTCACCGGCCGGCCAGGGCCACGGCCCAAGGAGCGATCGCCAGCCCGGCCGCCAGCCCAAGCCCATTGAGCGCCTGAAAGCGCAACGCCAGAAACTTGCTGCCCACAATCCGCTCCGGCTGATCGTGATGGGCCCCGAGCAGGGCGATCAGCTGGCGGGCCGGCGGCAGGCCGATCACCCCCAGCAGCGCCGTGAGCGGCCACTGACCCAGCAGCACCGGCGCCCACTGCAGCGCCAGGCTGCCGGCCACGAACCAGGGCACCAGGGCCGCGGCCCGATCCGTGCCGAGATGCACCACCGGCGAGCGCTTGCCATGGGCGGCGTCCTCCTGCACCTGGTGGAAATGGGAACAGAACAGCACCAGGGTGGTGGCCAGGGCCGGGCCGCTGCCAAGGGTCAGGGCCGGCCACCAGGGGATCACCACCGGCAGGGCCGAGGCCGGGGCCAGGGCCAGCAGGGCCGCCGCCGTGGCGCAGGGCCCGAAGGCGAGCCAGCACAGCGGTTCCCCCAGCCCCCGATAGCCCAGTCGGAACGGCGGGCCCTGGTACAGGTAGCCGAGACCGCAGCAGGCCAGCACCAGGGCCAGCACCAGCGGCGTGCTGCGGGCAGCCACCAGCGCCATCAGCGCCAGGCCCAGCAGCAGCGCGCCCTGGGCCCACCAGGCCACCCGATCGCGGCGACCGGTGAGATTGACCAGCGAATGGGGTTTGCCGTTGGCATCCACCCCCGTATCGGCATCAAAGACATCATTGGCCAGGTTTTCCCAGGCCAGCAGCAGCACCGCCGCCAGCAGGAACAGCAGCAGCTGATCCAGCCGCAGCGGCAGGCCCTTGGAGACGCTCCAGCCGGCCGCCAGCAGCACCGGCATCACCGCCACCGCATACATCGGCCATTTGATCGCCGCCTTCCATAACTGGCGGCGCTTCTCCAGCGGGGCAGGGGCGTAACGGCTTGCGACGACCTCGGGCTCGGACATGGCGGGCACGGGCTGCAGGCCGGCAAAGACCCATACATTTGAGCAGCCTTCGGCGCTGGCCCCCAGACCCCACCGGTGCAGGCCCCTTCATCCTTCTCCGAGCTGCTGGCGATCGCCAGCGATACGGCCCGCCAGCTGGAGGAAGCGGCCGGCCGCCGTGGCGAGGAGGAGGGGGTGCTCAGTCTCGCCCTGCCCCTGGCCGCTCTGGATCCGCTGGAACAGCTGCCCCAGCTGGGTGGCGCCGGCGCGGGCGACGGCTTTCGCTTCCTCTGGGATGGGGCTCCCGGGCTCTGCCTGGCCGCCTGCGGCCGCTGCCACAGCCTTGAGCTGAGCGGGCCGCGCCGCTTTGAACTGGCCCAGCGCTTCAGCAGCCTCAGCCTCAGCCGCCTGGCCGCCGCCCCCCACCCCTGTCCGCCCCTGGCCCGGCCGCGGGTGCTGCTGGCCTTCGCCTTCTTCGACAGCCCGCTGCAGCAGGGCACCGGTGCCTCCGGCGTCCAGGCCGTCCTGCCCCGCTGGCAGCTCAGCCGCCAGGGGCGCCAGTGCTGGCTGCGCTTGCAGCGCAACCTCGGTGGTGGCATCACCGCCCGCAGCCTGGCCGAAGAGCTGTGGGAGATGGGGCAACGGCTGGAACGGGCCGCCGCCAGCGGTGAGCCTGGCGCCAGAGCGGTGGAGGGCGCCCACATCGCCCATGGCTCCAGCTGGCAGCCCGGCTATCGAGCCGCCCTCGAGAGGGCCCTGGAACTGGTGAACAGCGGCGAACTGCGCAAACTGGTCCTGGCGGTGCGCCAGCAGCTGCTCCTGGATCGCCCCTTGGACCCCCTCACCCTGCTGCGCCATCTGCGCCGCAGCCAGAGCGGCAGCTGTCGTTTCCTGTGGCAACAATCTGGCG
>CAIZOZ010000144.1 GCA_903934745.1 uncultured cyanobacterium | reverse complement strand
GAGGCTCTCCTGGCCCAGCTCCAGCCGGTCCACCAGCACCCAGCTCCCCCGGTCAAGGCCGGCCACCGCGTCATCGTCTGAATGGCGGCGGATCTCCAGCAGCGAACGCCAGCGGCCGGCACCGAGGCTTTCACCAGCGGCACTGCGTCCCAACCGCACCACCTCGGCCCCCAGCCAGCTGGCGCTCGTCGCCAGGTTGACGCGGGCCCGCTGCTCGTAGAGCCCATCGGCGTAGAGCACCAGCTCCTGGGGCAGCCATTCCAGATCAGCGTCCGCGGCCAGCTCGAAGTCCAGCTCCTGCAGCGCCCAGTCCCCCTGGGGGGCCCGCCGCGAGCGCCCGATCGAGCCGTAGACCTTCTGGGCCGCCACGGTGGTGATCAGGGCGCGGCTGCCGACCGCCAGCGACACCCCAACGCTGAGCCGGTCGCCTCCGACCAGGCCACCGGCCGTGTGCAACAGCGGCAGCTCACAGCGGCCATCGGCCCGCCCAAAGCCACGCTGCACTTTCAGCGGGGCGCTGGCCCGCCCCTGGAAGCGGGTGGCGATGCCTGAACGCTCGAAGCGCAGTCGGGCCTGCCCATGCCAGGGGGCCTGGGGCAGCGGCCCGGGTCGATCGGGCTCAGGTTGCAACAGCAAGGCCAAGGCGGGGTCGCAGCAAGGCCATGGTGGGGGATGGCGGGGGATGGCGACGGCCTGAGGCCGGCCCTGGCAACCAGACGGCAGCAGCGCCGGCTTCCGGCAGCGCCGTCTGCCGGCAGCGCGCTGCACGGCGCCTTGGTCGCCGCCAGGCCGGGGCACTCGATCACCTGGCCGTCTCGGCAGCAACAAGTTGCACCCCAACCGGTTTCAATGGCACGGATCGCTTCGCAGCGGAGTTCAACGCCACGGGACAAGCTCTGACCTCCCCCATCAGCCTCAGCCGGCGCGGTTTAGCCGCCCCCAGCGAACCAGACGAGGCCCAGGCCCACTGTGCCCAGACCTACTGGACCCTGGCCCTCAGTGCCGACGAACGCACCCGGCTGCGGGGCCGGCGCCACAGCCGCTGCGGCCAGCCCCTGGTGCTGCAGCTGCCCCGTGGTGAACCGCTCCAACCCGGCGAATGGCTCGGCAGCGACGACGGCCCAGCCCTGGTACAGGTCGAAGCTGCGGCTGAACCGCTGCTGCTGGTGCGCGCCGCCGACCCCCTGGAGCTGCTGCGGGCGGCTTATCACCTCGGCAATCGCCATGTCGCCCTGGAGGTGACGGTCAGCGAACTGCGGCTGCTTGACGATCCCGTGCTCGCCGATCTGTTGCGGCAGCGGGGCCTGCAGCTGGAACAGCGACAGGCCCCCTTCCTTCCCGAGGGCGGCGCCTACGCGGCGGTTCACAGCCATGCCCACACTCACGATCACGGCGCCACGGCGCCGGTGCGTGATCCCCACGGTTCGGCATGAGCCTGCAGCGCCTGCGCCTGTATCAACTGGTGTCGCCGGCGCTACCGGTGGGGGCCTTCAGCTACGCCGAGGGGCTGGAGGTGCTGGTGCAGAGCGGTCGGCTCGGCGATGCCACCGCGCTGCGGACCTGGCTGGAGGCCGAACTGGCGCGGGGTGCGCTCTGCATCGAAGCCGCGGCCCTGCCCGGCTTGATGCGGCTGCTGGCCCAGGACGACTGGGCCGCGGTGACCGACCTCGACCACTGGCTGCTGGCCCAGCGCGAAGCCCCGGAGCTGCGGGCTCAGCAACGGCAGATGGGCTGGTCGCTGCAGCAGCTGCTGGCGGACCTGGGCTGGCCCCTGCCGGCGGCGGCAACCAGGCTGGCCTGGCCGGCCGCCTTTGCCCACGCCGGCCACAGCCTCGAACTCCCCGCAGAGGCTGTGGTGGAGGCCTACCTCCATGGCTGGGTCGCCAACCAGGTGAGCGCGGCCGTGCGCCTGGTGCCGCTCGGGCCCACCGAGGCCCAGAAGCTGTTGCTGGCCCTGGGGCCGCTGCTGAGCGCCCGGGCTCAGCAGCTGGCGCTCACCGATCCCCACAGCCTCTGGAGCGGCGGCATCGGCGCCGGCCTCGCCCAGCTCGGCCAGGGCGAGCTCTATTCGCGCCTGTTCCGCAGTTGAGGGACGGGCTGGCTGGCGCTGCGGCTGGAAGCCAGGGCGGCCATCGCGGCCAGCCGGCTCCTTAGCCTGCTGCCAATCGCGTTCAGACGATGAGTCGACTGCGTGTCGGTGTGGCAGGACCGGTCGGCTCCGGCAAGACAGCCCTGGTGGAGGCCCTCTGCCTGCGCCTGCGCGATCGCTTCGAGCTGGCGGTGGTTACCAATGACATCTACACCCAGGAGGACGCCCAGTTCCTCACCCGCGCCGGCGCGCTGGCACCGGAGCGCATCCGCGGCGTCGAAACGGGGGGGTGCCCCCACACCGCCATCCGCGAGGACTGCTCGATCAACCGGGCGGCGGTGCAGGAGCTGGAGCAGATGTTCCCCGATCTGGATCTGGTGCTGGTGGAGAGCGGTGGCGACAACCTGGCGGCCAGCTTCAGCCCGGAGCTGGTGGATCTCTGCATCTATGTGATCGATGTGGCCGCCGGCGACAAAATCCCCCGCAAAGGGGGGCCTGGCATCACCCGCTCGGATCTGCTGGTGATCAACAAGATCGATCTGGCACCGATGGTGGGCGCCAGCCTGGCGCTGATGGCCAGCGACACCGAACGCATGCGCAGCGGGCGGCCCTGGTGCTTCACCAACCTGCGCAGCGGTGAAGGCTTGGAGCTGGTGGAGAAGTTTCTGCTGCAACAGCTACCCGTATCCCGCTGAGGCATCGACTACCGCACCCCAATCGCCTCCCCCAGGTGTGCCGTTGCGAACCATTTCGGGAATCGGTCGCAACGGCTACAAAACCTCCGCAACCTCAGTACCTACCTTCCCCGAAACCGCCGTGGGATTACTCCGACATGGACCCCGGCGGCAACCCATCCCCAGGAGCATCTTCATGAAGCCATCAGCGAAGCGGATCCCATCCCTGCGCCTGATCGGTGGAGCCACCGCCTTCGCCACCGCTTTCAGCCTTGTCGCCTGTGGTGGTGGTGGCACATCCACCGGCGGCGGCTTCGATGGCGAGGTGAAGGTCGGCATCCTTCACTCTCGCTCCGGCACCATGGCCATCTCCGAAAACACGGTGGCCGAAGCCGAGCTGATGGCCATCGACGAGATCAACAAAGCCGGCGGCGTCAAGGTGGACGGCAAGAAGCTGAAGATTGTGCCGATCGAAGAGGATGGCGCCTCCGACTGGCCCACCTTCGCTGAGAAGGCCAAGAAATTAATCGATCAAGACCAGGTGGCTGTCGTGTTCGGCGGCTGGACCTCGGCCAGCCGCAAGGCGATGCTGCCGGTGTTCGAGGCCAAGGATCACTTCCTCTTCTATCCGATTCAGTACGAAGGCCAGGAGTGCTCGAAGAACATCTTCTACTCCGGTGCCACCCCCAACCAACAGGCTGAGCCGGCGGTCTCCTGGCTACTGAAGAACAAGGGCAAGGACTTCTTCCTGGTCGGTTCCGATTACGTGTATCCGCGTACGGCCAACACGATCATGAAGGAGCAGCTCAAGGTCGAGGGCGGCAACCTCGTGGGCGAGGACTACCTGCCCCTGGGCAACACCGAAGTGGCGCCGATCATCGCCAAGATCAAGCAAGCCCTGCCGAAGGGTGGTGTGATCGTCAACACCTTGAACGGTGACAGCAACGTCGCCTTCTTCAAGCAGATGAAGGCAGCCGACCTCACCCCTGCCAACGGCTACACGATCATGAGCTTCTCGATCGCCGAGGAGGAAGTCGCAGCCATCGGTCCTGAATACCTGGAAGGCACCTACGCCGCCTGGAACTTCTTCCAGAGTCTGGACACCCCCGCCTCCAAGAAGTTCACTGCTGACTTCAAGGCCAAATACGGCGACAAGCGGGTCACCAATGACCCTGCTGAGTCTGCTTATAACATGGTTTACCTCTGGGCCAAGGGCGCCGAGAAGGCCAACAGCGTCGACGACAACAAGGTGCGTGATGCGCTGATCGGCGTCACCTTCGATGCTCCTCAGGGCAAGATCGAAGTGCAGCCCAACCATCACACCACCGAGCTGGTGATGATCGGCGAGGTGCAGAAGGATGGCATGTTCAAGATCGTCGAGAACAAGGGAGTCCTCAAGCCGATCGCCTGGAATCAGTTCGTTCCCGAAACCAAGGGCTACACCTGCGATTGGACCCAAGACCGCCCCGACGCCGGCAAGTTCAAAATGTGAGTCCTGGCGGGATTCGCTCGGGGGGGAGGAATCCGTTCCTCCCCCTTTTTTGATTGAGAACCACGGCGTCTTTTATTTCCACTTCTTGATTTCTTCTCCCCCGTTTTTCACGGGAGTCCATGAACGTTCTTCTTGACACCCTTTTCAACGGCCTGGCGATCGGCTCGGTGCTGATGCTGGCAGCGCTTGGCCTGGCTGTGGTTTTCGGCCTGATGGGGGTCATCAACATGGCCCACGGCGAGTTGATGATGCTCGGTGCCTACACCACCTTTGTGGTGCAGAACCTGCTCAAGAATGGGCCGCTTGAGGGCCTGTTCCCGGTCTACATCCTGCTCTCGATTCCCCTGGCCTTTCTGGTCAGCGGCCTGGCCGGCCTGCTGCTGGAGAAGACCGTGATCCGCAGGCTTTACGGCCGCCCCCTGGAAACCCTGCTGGCCACCTGGGGCGTCAGCCTGATCCTGCAGCAATTCGTGCGCTCTGTCTCCAGCGCCTTCTTCATCGGCCTGATCGCGGCGGTGGCCCTGGGTCTGCTAGCGCCACGGCTACTGCCGGCGGTCTGGTGGCGTCAGCGCTGGTCGCCCTTACTGGGCGTGGGTAGCTGGCTGGGGGCAGGCGCCATCGGCATTGGCCTCGCGGCGGCCCTCGGCAACGAGCGCAGCCTCGATCAGCCCTGGTTCAGTGCCCGCAACATCGATGTCACCGCGCCCGAATGGCTACGCGGATCGATTGATGTGGCAGGCGTCACCATGCCGACGGCGCGTCTGTTCATCATTGCGCTCACGCTTGTCTCCCTGCTGGCAGTGCACTGGTTCCTGCAGAAGAGCGTCTGGGGCATCCGCATCCGGGCCGTCACCCAGAACCGGCCGATGAGCAGCTGCCTCGGCATTCCCACCGAGAAAGTCGATGCCCTCACCTTCTCGGTGGGTTCCGGTCTGGCCGGCGTGGCCGGCGTGGCCGTCACCCTGCTGGGCTCGGTTGGCCCGAACCTCGGCGGCAACTACATCGTCGATTGCTTCATGGTGGTGGTCCTGGGCGGGGTCGGCAAACTGCTTGGCACCGTGGTGGCGGCCCTGAGCATCGGCGTGCTCAGCTACATCCTCGGTTCCGGCTCGCTGCTGCTGCTCTGGCCCCAGATGCCCGCCGGCCTCAATGAAACGATCACCTTCTTCGCCACCACCTCGATGGCCAAGGTGCTGGTGTTCATTCTGATCGTCGTCTTCCTGCAGTTCCGGCCCGCCGGGTTGTTCCCGCAGAAGGGCCGCATGGTGGAGGCCTGAGTCATGACGATCACCTCCAACTCCTCCCTCTCACCAGCCGCCTTCCTGCGTCGCTGGTGGCCCTGGATCGCGATCATCGCGGCGGCCCTGATCCTGCCCTTCATCCTGCCGCCGTTCCGGCTCAACCTATTGGGCCGCTTTCTGTCCCTGGGCATCGTCGCCCTTGGCATTGACCTGATCTGGGGCTACACGGGCCTGCTCAGCCTCGGCCAGGGCATCTTCTTCGCCCTCGGTGGCTATGCCATCGCCATGTATCTGCAGCTGGATTCGCTTGAGCCCGGCCAGCTGCCGGAGTTCTTCGGCCTCTATGGAGTCAAGGCGTTGCCATTGTTCTGGCAGCCCTTCAGCTCGCCCTGGTTCACCCTCGTGGCCATCTGGGTGATTCCGGCCCTAGCGGCTGGCCTGCTGGGCTACCTGGTGTTCCGCAATCGCATCAAGGGGGTCTACTTCTCGATCCTCACCCAGGCCGCCCTGCTGGTGTTTTTCAACTTCTTCAATGGCCAGCAGAAACTGATCAACGGCACCAACGGCCTCAAGACCGATACGGCCAGCTTCTTCGGCCAGATGGTGGGCTCCGATGCCATGCAGCGCAACCTCTTCTGGATCACGGTGCTGCTGGTGATCGCCGCCTGGACTCTCTGCCGCTGGCTCACCACCGGCCGCTTCGGCGATGCCCTGATCGCCGTGCGCGACGACGAACCGCGCCTGCGCTTCACCGGCTACAACCCCACCGCGTTCAAGACCGTCGTCTTCACGGTCGCCGGTGCCCTGGCTGGCATCAGTGGTGCCCTTTACACCGTCCAGTCGGGCATGGTCAGTCCCCAGTTCATGGCGGTGCCCTTTTCGATTGAAATGGTGATCTGGGTGGCGGTCGGCGGTCGTGGCACCCTGATCGGCGCCGTGCTCGGAGCCGTGCTGATCAACTACGCCAAGAGCCTGATCAGCGAACAGCTGCCCGAAACCTGGCTGTTCATTCAAGGGGGCCTGTTCCTGCTGGTGGTCACCGCCCTGCCCGATGGGGTGGTGGGCTGGTGGCGCCAGGGAGGCCCGAGCCGCATCCTGGCGATGCTGGGCAGCTCGCCGCCCACGGCCACCTATCCCGGCCTCGATCTCGACCCCGAAGCGCAGGCGGAGAAGCGAGCCATCGAAGCCCGGGCCCGAACCCAGGAGAGCAGTACCAGCCAACCATCCGGAGCTGAGCGATGAAGCCCCTGCTTGAACTCCAGGCGGTGAGTGTCAGCTTTGATGGCTTCCTGGCCCTCAACGAGCTCAATCTCGCCCTTGCTCCCGGCGAGCTGCGGGCCGTGATCGGCCCCAACGGCGCCGGCAAGACCACCTTTCTCGATGTGATCACCGGCAAGGTGCGCCCCACCCGTGGTGACGTGCTGTTCCGTGGCAAGTCCTTGCTGGGCATCAGCGAGCACCGCATCGCCCGACTCGGCATCGGCCGCAAGTTCCAGACGCCCCGCGTCTATCAGAACCTCACCCCCCGCCGCAATCTGGAGCTGGCGGTAAAGGGCAGCCATTCACCGTTCACGCTGCTGTTCGGTCAGCTCAACGCCGAGCAACGCGATCGGGTGCAGGAGTTGCTGGCGGTGGTGGGGCTGGAGGCCAATGCCTCCCGGCCGGCCGGCAGCCTCTCCCACGGTCAGAAGCAGTGGCTGGAGATCGCCATGCTGCTGGCCCAAGATCCTGATCTGCTGCTGGTGGATGAGCCGGTGGCCGGCCTCTCCGATGAAGAAACCGAGCGCACCGGCGAGCTGCTGCGCCAGCTGGCGGGCGATCACACCGTGTTGGTGATCGAGCACGACATGGACTTCATCCGCGAACTGGATTGTCCGGTCACGGTGCTGCATGAGGGCCATGTGCTCTGCGAAGGCAGCATGGAGGAGGTGCAACACGATCCCCGGGTGATTGAGGTCTACCTCGGGGTTGAGGATGACGACGTCTCGGCCGGAGCCACCTCTGCTGTCGCCAGCGATAGCGGATCCCACCAGGAGATCCCATGACCAGCACCATGTCTCTGAAGAATGCCCATCCCTCCAGTGGCGAAGACGGCCATCTGCTCGCCATTCGTGATCTCAACGTCTACTACGGCGAGAGTCATATCCTGCGCAATGTCGATCTCTCGATTGCGCCGGGCCAGATGGCCTGCCTGATCGGCCTCAATGGCGTCGGCAAAACCACCCTGCTGAAAACGATCATCGGCCTGTTGCGCCAGCGCAGTGGCTCGTTATCGCTGGCAGGTGAAGACGTCACGCCCTTGCCACCGCACCGCCGCGCCCGCACCGGCATCGGCTACGTGCCCCAGGGGAGGGAGATCATCCCCCAGCTCACCGTGCGCGAAAACCTGTTGCTGGGCCTGGAAGCCCTGCCCGGTGGCATCGGCCGCCATCGCCACATCGATCCCCTGGTGTTCGAGCTGTTCCCGATCCTGGAGAAGTTCCTCGCCCGCCGCGGCGGCGACCTCTCCGGCGGCCAGCAACAGCAGCTGGCCATCGCCCGGGCCCTGCTCGGCAAACCGCGCCTGCTGCTGCTCGATGAACCCACGGAGGGAATTCAGCCCTCCGTGGTGCTCGACATCCAGCGGGCCGTCGCCCGCATCATCCGCGAGACGGGGATCAGTGTGCTGCTGGTGGAACACCACGCCAGCTTCGTGCGGCAGGCCGACTGGTACTACGCGATGCAGAAAGGTGGAGTGGTGGCCAGCGGTCCCACCAGCGATCTGAGCCAGGAGCTGATCCAGCGCTTCCTGAGCGTCTGAAGGCAGCATCAGCGGATGACCAACGGGGCGGGCGGACCACTTCCTGCCCAGCAGCAGACACCGCTGCCATCGGTGCGGCCAGCCGAGCACCTGGGCAGGCAGGGATCCAGGGATGGCCAAGGCGACGGCGCGATTATTCGCCTACGTGCCTTCGGCTGGCACCCCGGGAAGGCCTGGGTCCAACCACCAAGCCCCAGGTGCCGGCGGCCATGGCGCCCACTCTTGAAGGCTAGGGGATTTGACTTGCGCATGTAAGACTTAGTGCCTGTTTCATTCCCCAGTCCATGGGGTTCACCCCCCTGCGCTCCCCCCTCGGCATCGCCGCCTGCGTCGCCCAGGGTGCAGGGCCGGCCCGGGCCG
>CAIZOZ010000143.1 GCA_903934745.1 uncultured cyanobacterium | reverse complement strand
GCGGCGTCCAGGAACAGACGTTGTGCCTGCTGAGAAGCCTGTCGACGCCTGCACGGGATTGAGGTGCTGACCTGGGCCGCTCAAAGCGGCAGAGCCACCCCCAGATCCGCCCCCATCTTGCAGCGCCAATCTGCTTACAGTGATGGATCCGCTGTGCGTCCATGTCTGAGCGCGGCCTCCCCGATCGACCTCCGGCCTCCCGCCCGGCAGCCGCAGTGCCGTCGTCGCTGCAGCAGCTTCGGCATGACCTCTCGGAGCGGGAAGTGGAGATCATTGAGCTGGTGGCCACTGGCCTCACCAATCAGGAGATCGCCTCCCAGCTGGTGATCAGCAAGCGCACCGTCGACAACCACGTGAGCAATATCTTCACCAAAACCGGCGCCAAGAACCGGGTGGCACTGCTCAATTGGGCCATGGACAACGGCAAGATCTGCCGTGATGGCTTCAACTGCTGCTCCCTGGAAAGCCCCGAGGCCGCTCGCCACGCCGGCTGATGCGGGCAGCGGAGCTGGTGAACGGCCGCAACCCAGCCAGCCGCTGCCGTCCCTGCCGGAAACAGGCCTCGCTCAGCCCGCCAGCAGCTCCTGCCGCTCAGATTCACTCCAGAGCGCCAGGGGCTTTGCCGCCAAGGCGGCGTTACTGAGCTCATGGCGGCCGGTGATCTCCTTGCCGCACCAGGGCGGCAGCGTCACCGGCTGATCGGGAGACTCGAGCTCCACCTCCGCCACCACCAGCGGCGCATTGCCCGCCTCGAACACATCCAGCACCCAGTCACCGCCGGCCAGATCCAGGCCGTAGCGACACTTGCCCAGCTGATGGGGGGCCAGCTCGAGCAGGGACTGGGCATCCGCGGTGGGAATGGCGTACTCAAACTCGAGGCGGGTGAGAGCCAGACCTGGCTGCTGAGCTGGCGTAGCGGCCGGCGCTGCCGGGATGGGAAGCCGCGACGGCGGCAACGGTGCCTTGAGGGTGAGCCAGGCGGCCGCTTGCGCCCCGCCAGCAGCCAGGGGCTCACTGGTGCGCACCCGCAAGGTGAGACCAGCGGCTCCACTCACCAAATACCCCTGCTGCAGCCTGGCCTGCCAGCGCACATGGGGGCGCCAGCCTTGGCCCACCACCAGGAAGCGACGCTCAATCTCCAAAGCCAGGGGAACCTCCGGGCGTGGTCTGCAGCGATTCTGACCGGCGGCCAGCTTCAGAGTTGCCGCAGATCCAGGGCCCATGCGGCAATCCGCTGGCGAGTGCGCTGCCGCTGCCAGGCACACAGCGGCAACAGCAACAGTGAAAGGCCATGGGAAGGGATCAACAGCACCAGAGCCAGCAGCGCCACCAACCACCAGGGCAGGACCCAGATGGCCCGGTTCACAGAACAGAGGTGCTTGCGGCGAGCCAGCCGCACGATGGTGCACTCCTGGGGGGTGAGGCCAAGTTCCATGGCGCCAAACCTACAAAATCATCGACCCGAACAAATGAAGGCACGGTGAAACTCTCTCCCACAGCCAATCTCGAGACAAAAATGTTTCTGTTTCCTTCAGCAATCAACGGCCAGTCGACGCGTTGGCAGGTGTCCACCTCAGCCAGGCCCAGCGGAGGCCAAGACCCTGACCTTTGCCTGGCCAGGCTCCTGGCGTGACCTCAGGGCCTGAATCGGGCTGCGCCGGCGCGATCGACGTGCTGGAAACGTCCTGGGCGGCTTCAGTTATGGGAAGGCTCCACGCTGGTGAGGCTGCCGGCCCAGTGCAACTTGCGGGTCAGCGTGCGGTAATAGGAGGGGCTTTGCTCCAGCAGCAGCATCAAAGCCGGATGGGGGCCGCGCTGCACCACACAGCGATCGCCGGGCTCCAGCACCGTGGCATGGGCGCCGTCCTTCCACAACTTCACCCGGCGGCTGCTCTCCCCCAGCGGCCAGACCGTGAGGCGCGAGCGGGGTGGCACCACCACCGCCCGGCTGGAGAGACTCATCGGGCAGATCGGGTTGACCACAATCGCCTCGATGCCGGGATGGAGGATCGGCCCACCCGCCGCCATCGCATAGCCGGTGGAGCCGGTGGGAGTGGCGATGATCAGGCCATCCCCCCGGTACTGGTCCACCACCTCACCATCGATGTCGAGCTCCAGCACACAGGTGGGCGACACTTCATCGAGGCAGGGACGGAAATAGAGGTCGTTGAGGGCGCTGTGGGGGCCCTCCGCCGCGACATCGGCAGCCGGCTCCTCAGGACCGCCATCGCCGGGCTGGGGCACGCCATCGCCGCGATCGATCCGGGCTTCGAGCATCATGCGCCGCTCCAGGGCAAAGCGGTCGTCCCGCAACCGCTGCCACAGGGTGTCGTCGCCATCGAGCCGCAGCAGGGAGCGGTCGTGGGTGAGGAAGCCGAGATGGCCGCCGATGTTGAAGCTGAGAATCGGCACCTCAAAACGGGCCAGATGGCGCGCCGCCCCCAGCACCGTGCCATCGCCGCCCAGCACCAGGGCCAGATCGGGCAGGCCCTCCTCGGTGGCCAGCAGGCCAGGGAAAGGATTGGCGGCCAGCCCCGAGGAGGCCACGGTGACGCTGACGCCCTGGAGGCGCAGATCCTCGGCGCAGCGGCGGGCATGGCGCTGGGCGGACTGGCTGCCGCGGCGCACAATCAACCAGACCCGTTCAAGACGCATGCGGATCTCTCAAAAGCGCTTCAGCTCCCAGACATTGACTACCAGCGCAGCAAGTTGAAGCGCTCCATATCGACTGTTTCGCGATTGCGATACAGAGACAACAGGATCGCCAGACCCACGGCCGCTTCAGCGGCGGCCACGGTGATCACGAAGATGGCAAACACCTGCCCACGAATCAGTTGACCATCGAGATAGTCGGAGAAGGCCATCAGGTTGATGTTCACCGCGTTCAACATCAGCTCGATGCTCATCAGCACGCGCACGGCATTACGGCTGTTGATCAGCCCCCACACGCCGGTGCAGAACAGCAAAGCCGCCACAGCCAGGTAGGCCTGCAGGGGGATTGAGGTGCCCAGGACAATGGTGACGGCCTCAGTGGCGGCCCGGGGATCAGCGCTCATGGGGTGGTTTCCAGCAGAGGTTGGGCGCCAGCGGCAGTGGCGGCGGAAGGATCAATCAGCAAGGGGGTGCGGGTTTTCTCGATCAACCCCTGATCCACAGGTTCCCCTGTGATCACATCGCTGCTGTAGACATCGCGGCGGGCCAGCACGATGGCGCCGATCATCGCCATCAACAGCAGCACCGAGGCCAGCTCGAACGGCAGGAGATAGTCGCTGAACAGATGTTCGCCGATGCGGATCGTGGCCTCTTCACCCACCGGCAGCGGCCCAGGCAGGGCCCAGTGGGTGGTAAACGCCACCCGCAGCAGCAGCACGAACAGCCCCGCACACACCCCACCGGAGAGCAGACGGCGCAGCAGCAGCCCCGGGATGGCCGCCAGATTTTCCTTCTTGTTCACGAGCATGATCGCGAACAGAATCAGCACGTTCACCGCGCCCACGTAAACCAGAATCTGGGCCGCTGCCACAAAGCTGGCATTGAGCAGCAGGTACAGGCCCGCCACCCCCAGAAACACGCCGCCCAGCAGGAAGGCGGAATAAACAATGTTGGGGAGCAGCACCACCCCCAAGGCTCCCACCACCACGACGGCGGCCAGAACCAGGAAGCAGAGCTGCTGAATGGTGGAAGCGAGCGTCATCAGGACTGGGCTCCTTGGTCAGCCGCCGTTGGGTTGGCAGCGGTTGGATTGCTGGCAGTTTGCTCGGTCGTCGTCGCGGCCGGCGGCTGGGCCAGGGTGGCCAGCACCTGCTCGGGCAAGCGGCCGGCCCGGGGGGCGTTGGCTGGCACTCCATGGGGCTCCATCACGCCCTTGGGCAGATAGGCCAGCTCGCGCAGGGCAAACACCGCCGGATCACTGGTGACACTGGTGGGCAGGCGACCGAGGGCGACGTTGTCGTAGTTGAGGCTATGGCGATCAAAAGCAGCCAGCTCGTATTCCTCGGTCATCGACAGGCAGTTGGTGGGGCAATACTCCACACAGTTGCCACAGAAGATGCACACCCCAAAATCAATCGAGTAATTGCGCAGTTCCTTTTTCTTGGTGGCCTTGTTCATCACCCAGTCCACCACCGGCAGGTTGATCGGACACACCCGCACGCACACCTCGCAGGCGATGCACTTGTCGAACTCGAAGTGGATGCGGCCCCGGTAGCGCTCCGAGGGGATCAGCTTCTCGTAGGGATACTGAACCGTGATCGGCCGACGCTTGAGATGGTCGAAGGTGACCGCCAGGCCTTGACCCAGGTACTGGGCGGCGCTGACCGCCTCCTTGGTGTAGTCACCGACTTTCTTGAGAAACCCGAACATGGTGCTGATGGGGGAAGGGGTGGATCCGGCGATACGACGCTCGGACCATCTTGACCGGGAAAGCCCGGAGCTGACGAACGGTCTCAGCCTCCGAACGCCATCGGGAAAGCGAGCTTGAGTGCAGCCGTAACCAGCAGGTTGACCAGGGCGATCGGCAGCAGGAACTTCCAGCCCAGATCAAGCAGCTGGTCGATCCGCACCCGGGGCACAGTCCAGCGCAGCAGGATCGCAAAGAAGACCAGCAAGTAGGCCTTGAGCACGGTCATGACGATGCCGGTGCTGGCGGTGATCACCTGCACCACTGGCGCATCCACCGACTGGCCCAGCCAGCCCGCCAGCCATTCCACCGGCACCGGGAAACCCCAGCCGCCCAGATAGAGCACCGACACCATCAGGGCCGAAAGCACCAGGTTGATGTAGCTGCCCAGATAAAAAAGGGCAAACTTCATACCCGAATACTCGGTCTGGTAGCCGGCCACCAGCTCCTCCTCCGCCTCGGGAAGGTCAAACGGCAGACGCTCACATTCGGCCAGGGCGCAGATCCAGAAGATCACGAAGCCCACCGGCTGGCGCCAGATGTTCCAGCTGAGGATGCCAGCACCGTTCTGCTGGTTGACGATGTCGACGGTGCTGAGCGAGTTGCTCATCATCACAATCGCCAGCACCGCCAGGGCCAGGGGGATTTCGTAGCTGATCGACTGGGCCGCTGCCCGCAGCCCACCCAGCAGCGAATACTTGTTGTTGCTGGAATAGCCGCTCATCAGCAGGCCGATCGGCTGGATGCTGCTGAGCGAGATCCACAGGAAGATGCCCACCCCCACATTGCTGATCAGCAGGTTCTGGCCGAAGGGCACCACCAGCCAGGACAGGATCACCGGCACCAGCACCAGCACCGGCCCGAGCGTGAACAGCAGGCCATCGGCCCGGGCCGGGATGATGTCTTCCTTGAAGACAAGCTTGAGGCCATCGGCCATCGGCTGCAGCACCCCGAGGGGGCCGGCGTATTCCGGGCCGATGCGCTGCTGCACGGCGGCGGAGATCTTGCGCTCCAGCCAGACGTTCACCAGCACGCCCACCACGGCGGCCACCAGCACGGTGACCATGGGCAGGGGCAGCCACAGCAGGCGGGCGGCGCCGGGGCTGAGGCCCAGTCCCTGGAGCGTATCGACGAAGCTGGCCTGCAGATCGAGACCTGAACTCACGAGGGTGGTCGTCTCCATGCGGGCAAAGGGGGTGGGTGGACCTTAGGAGGGGGTCGGACGCCCCTCGAGCGGCAGCCAGGGCCGCTCGAGGGAACCGGTGTAGATCTGGGTGGGACGATAGATGCGATTGGCTCCCAACTGTTCGCGCCAGTGGGCCAACCAGCCGGCGGTGCGGGCAATCGCAAAGATCGGCGTGAACAGATCCCGCGGGATGCCGAGCTTGCGGTAGACGAGGCCGGAATAAAAATCGACGTTGGGGAAGATGCCCTTGGGCCCCAGGCGCTCGGCCGCCACCGCCTCCAGGCGCCGGGCGACGTCATACATGCTGTCGTGGCCGAAGCGCAGGAACAGATCCTCCGCCAGACCCTGCAGGATCACCGCCCGCGGATCCTTGACCCGGTACTCGCGATGGCCGAAGCCCATGATCTTGCGTTTCTCAGCGATGGCGCGATCCAGCCAGGCCTCCACCTGATCGACCGAGCCGATCTCGTCGAGCATGTCGAGCACATCCTCGTTGGCGCCGCCGTGCAGCGGCCCGGCCAGGGTGCCCACGGCCGAGGCCACCACCGCATAGGGATCGGTGAGCGTGCTGGCGGTGACGCGGGCGCTGAAGGTGCTGGCGTTGAGGCTGTGCTCAGCGTGCAGGATCAGGCAGGCATCAAAGATCCGGGCCGCCAGCGGATCGGGCTCCCGCTCCGTGAGCATGTACAGAAAGTTGGCCGAATAGGCGAGATCATCGCGGGGCTGGATCGGATCCTGGCCTTTGCGGATCAGCTGGAACGCCGCCACCATCGTGGGAATCTTGGCGATCAGCCGCACCACCGCCTCGGTGATGTACTGGGGGTCGTAGAGGGCGCGACGGGAATAGAAGAGGCCCAGGGAGGCGGCACTGGCCTGCAGCGCATCCATCGGATGGCCACTGGCCGGGAAGCACTTCATCATGTCGCGGATACGGAAACTCACCCGCCGGTGCATCTGCACCTCCTGCTCGAAGTCCCGCAGCTGGAAGATCGTGGGCAGCTCCCCCCAGATCAGCAGATAGGCCGTTTCCAGAAAGGTGCTGTGGGAAGCCAGCTGGTTGACCGGATATCCCCGGTAGGTGAGCACGCCACGGCTGCCGTCGATGTCGCAGATCGCCGACTGGGTGGCCGGCACCCCCTCCAGACCGGGGCGAAAGACCAGGGGGGCCGTGGCAGGGGCGGCGGTGGCAGCGGGCTGGGATGTCTGGCCAGGAGCTGAAACCGGGGCCGTTGCCGCAGCGGACTCCGCTCCACCCAGCGGGCTGGCCGTTTCAGAGCTGATTTTTGCCGCCATCACGATCGGGTCCGATTTGGCGAACTTACGCGGCGACGTCAAGCCCACGCCGTAGCGCTGGCTGCCGCCGGCGTGATCTCAACCGAGCAGGCTGCGGGGGCTGAGCAGCAGCCGCAGGCTGGCGCTGCCGGGTGTGGCGCCAGCGGGCAGGGCCAGCAGTGCCAATCCCGCCTTGCGCAACTGGATCGCCCCTGGATTCGCCCCCAGCAGGCGGGCGGCCAGCCGTCCCAGGTCGGGCTCATGGCCCACCAGCAGCACTCGCAACCGGGCCGGCCGCTCCGCCCCGCTCCCGATCGGGGCGGGGGCCAGTCCGGCCAGGGCGCTGACCAGCAGCGGCAGCGGATCGTGACCGGGCTCCAGGGTCTCGCTCAGTTCCAGCGCTGGCGCCAGACCCACAGACCGGGCCATCTCCGCCGTCTGGCGGGCCCGGGTGAGCGGACTCGAGAGCATCCGATCCGCCACCAGACCCAGGGCCAGGGCGCGCTCCAGCACCGCCCGGGTGCGCTGGCGACCCTTGTCGGTCAGCGCCCGGGTGCGATCCGGGAGCTCCGGGCTGCGCTCCTCGGCGATGCCATGGCGCAGCAACAGCAGTTCGGCGACAGGCATTCGAGCTTCAAGCGGCCTGCTGCCATCCAACAGCCCCAAGCGCCCCAAAGCACGCTGGGGGCGCCATCGGCCCACAAACGCCGCCACCCTGGAACACACAACCGGGCTCCAGCCGGAACGGCAGCGATCAGCAAGTCAGCCCTCAAACCTGAGGCGGGCCTGGACATGCAGGGTGCTGCCCTCCGGCTCGAGCGCCACGGCCATTCCCTGCACCGCCCCATCGAGCCCGCCACCGGCCAGGGCGGAGAGCAGTTGCCAGGGCTGCCAGAGCCGCAACAGCTCCCGGGCGGGCACACCGGTCAGGGCCCACTGCAGCGGCGCCTCATCACGGTCGAGGGCCACCAGGGCCGCCCGCAGCTGCTCGCGGCCGCGGCCGCCGGCGGGCTCATCGAGCACGGCCAGGTTCCGGCCCCACCAGGCCAGGGGTCCATCGGCCTGGCGCCAGGCGGCCAGGGTTGCCTGCAACGTCTCGCCGCCGCCGGCCTGGGGCCGGCGCTGGCTGCTGACCTCAAGCCGCGTCCAGACCTGGAGCGAACGGTCGCCCCGTTGCAGCGGCGCCTCGATCAGGCCCGCCGCCGCCAGATCGCGCTGCAATCGCTCCGGCGCCGGCTGGTCGCTGGCCGTGCCCAGCTGCCAGCCCTGGGGGCCGGTGGCGAGCAGCAGCGGCCCCTCAGCCCGCTGGACCACCAGGGAAGGAAGCGGACCAGGCGTTGATTGCTCGCCGGTGGCCGGGCGTTGGTCGCCCGCGGCGAGGCGTTGCGGGCCCGGCAGCTGGCGCTTCTTCCCAGCCGTACGGGTTGGCTCGTCGCCGCCGCTGGCCAGCTCGGCTGAGCCGCCCGAGCTGGCCGCCGCCTGGAACGGACCAGCGATGCCGCTGCTGGCCAGGGCCCGTTGCAGCAGCGGTTGCACCAGGGGCTGCTGCAGCTGGGCAGCGGGATTCTGGAGCAGCAGCAGGCTGCTGAGCTGGCCCCTCAGGCCGTCCAGCAACTGCTGCTGCTGGGCCGGATCGGCCGGCGGCAGGACCACCGGTCCGTCGGGCGCTGGAACAACCGAAGCGCTGTCGGTCGTCTGGGTTGTCGTCGCTGGGCTTGTGGACTCCGTCGTTGCGGGCTCCGCCCTGATCGGCTCCGTGCTGATCGGCTCCGTGCTGTTGGGCTCCGTGCTGATGGGCTCCGCACCGATCGCCCTGGGCGGGGCAGGCAACTGCAGATGGCCATGGAGCACCAGCGACCGGCCCTCGGGCCGCAGCGAGGCCAACAGCTGGGTGGGCCGCTGCCCTGGCGCTACCGGCAGCGGCCAGCCCAGCCACTGCTCCAGCGCCTGGGGCCGGGCCACTAGCAGGGCGGCCCCCTCGCCGAGACGATCCAGCTGCTGCTGCAGGCCCGGCTGGGAGGCCTGGTTGAGTTCAGGGATCTGGGACACATCCAGGGCCCGCTCCAGCACGCCGCGGCCGGAGGCGATCAGCACCAGATCGTCGTCCACCAGGGCGGTGGCCAGGGGCATGGAGCGGCTGCCCAGCAGCGCACCACGGCCGCTGATCAGCCCCATGCCGCGGTAGTTGCTCACCTGCAGATCGGTGCCGGCCAGGCTGCGGGTCTGCCAGAAGCGCTGCAGAAAATGGCGGGCGCCGTCGTCGTCGCGACTGGCCAGGGCCAGCAGCCAACCGCCGGCGGGAAGGCCGCCGGTGCTGCCGGCCAGCTCAGCCGCTGGATCCTCGAACAGCACCAGGGCGATCCCCGGGGCCAGCCAGCGGGCCAGTTCATCGTGGTAGTCGAGGCCGGCGGCGGCGAAGGCCCCATCCCGCAGCCGTGCGATCGCCTCGCCGGCGCTGCGGCGCTGGCGGCCCGGTGCCACAGCCCGGGCATAGGCCACGGGCTGTTCACCATCGCTGAGCAGATACAGGCTCAACGGAGCCTGAGCTGGCACGAACCGGGCCGCCCGGGGGATGGCAAGAGCGTGATGGGCCAGCTGCAGCGGTCCCCGCTGCCAGACCAGCCACCAGCCGCCCAAGCCAAGGCTGAAGGTGAGCAGCACCACGGCCAGCACCACCGCCAGAAAGGGGCGGCCCTTCATGCACGCACAGCAGGATGGAGCCATCCTGCCGCCCTACCGGTTCCCATGCCCGATACCAGCACGCCCGCGGCGGCTTCAGCGACGCCATTGCCGATCAGCGCCAGTGACCTGCAGGCCCGGCTGCTGGCCGGAGAAGCGATCCAGCTGGTGGATGTGCGCGAGGACAACGAGCTGGAGCTGGCCCAGCTGGCCCATCCGGTGCTGCATCTGCCCCTGAGCCGCTCCCAGGACTGGATCGGCCAGATCGACACCCTGATCGAACGGCAGCAACCGGTGGCGGTGCTCTGTCACGCCGGGGTGCGCAGCTGGCATTTCGGTTGCTGGCTGATCCAGGAGCACGGCCATTCCCAGGTGTGGAACCTGCAGGGGGGCATCGATGCCTGGAGCGTGAACGTGGATCGCTCGATTCCCCGCTACTGAAACCCCTTCATGGCTCTGCGCCATGGATCACCGTGGCTGAATCGCCGCAGCGGATCCCCGCGGCGCTGGCCGGTACTGGCGGCCGGCTCCCATGTCGGGCCGCGACGGTGTGACGCCGGCAGCGCAGCAGAGTCCTGTCGATCCCTACGATCCAGAGATCACATAACACGAATCGGGTTGGACACCCTGCCGCGGCGGCAACAGGACGTGCTCAGAGCCACGGTTCGGCATTACGTCGACACGGTTGAGCCCGTG
>CAIZOZ010000142.1 GCA_903934745.1 uncultured cyanobacterium | reverse complement strand
CGCTGCTGACCGAAGGCAGGGCGGCCAGCTGGCTTTCCAGGGCGCGGCGGCTCTGCTGCCGTTGGTGCCGTTGCTGCAGCTGGTGCTGGAGGCGTTGCCGCTGAGCCTCCTGGCGGAAACGTTCCTTCCGTTTCAGCAGCAGCTGACCCCGTTGCAGGGTGGCATCCAGCTGCTGGCTGAGCGTCGTCAGGACCGTGCGCGCCTGGGTCAGCTCTTGCTCGAGGGTCTGCAGGTCCGCGTTGGCCTGCTGGCGTTGGCCGCTGAACTGCTGCTGTTGCTGCTGGCCGCTGGCCAGATCCCGGGCGAGTTGCTGCAGCTCGCGCTGATCCTGCTGCAGAGCCTGATGCTGCAGTCGCAGCGGCATCAGGTCCCGACGGCGCAGGTCCATCGCGGCATCGAGCTGCCGCCTGGCTTCGATGGCGGTCTTCAGGCTCTGCTGCTCCGCCTCGAGGGCCGGCAGTCGCTGCTGGCGGATGGCGGCCAGGGCCTCCTCGGTGCGGGCCAGATCGTCGCTGGCTTGCTCGTAGTCAGCCAGTCGGCGGCAGGCCTGCTCCAAAGCCTGGTCGCCCTGGAGCTGCGCCTGCTGGGCCTGCCAGAGGGGCGAGTTCTTTTTGAGGCCATCGCGTTTGCTGGTGAAGTTCACCGCCAGCAGGGCGTCGAGGGCCTGGGCCACCTGCTGATCGAGCGGCGACTGCATGGCGGCGCCACCGCCCTGCTCCAGCTGGTGGATCAGGGCATCGAGGTCGTAGTGGCTGCCACCGCGGGCCAGCAGGTCGTCGCCGGCACTGCCCTGCATCACCCACAGATGGGCCCAGCGGCTGGGCAAGACGCTGCCGGCCTGCTTGCTGCCCACGATTTCACCCACGCCGAGCAGGCTGGCCAGGGTTTCCTCGGCGGCGGCACCGTTCAGTGGGTTGCCGTGCTCCGGCGTGAGGCTGACGGTGCCGTTGGTGCCGGTGAAGCGTTTGATCAGGCGCCAGCGCTCGCCCCGTGCTTCAAAGCCCAGCTCGACGATCGGATGGCCGCTATGGCAGCGGGAGCGCAGGCTTTCCACCGGCGTGCCACTGGCGGCGGCCTTGAGAAACAGACCCCGATGCAGGGCTTCGACCAGGGTGCTTTTGCCGGTCTCGTTCGGACCGCCGATCAGGGTGAGACCCGGTGCGAACTGCAGGGGCAGATCGCCATGCAGGCGCAGGTTCTGGAGGCGGCAGTCGAGCAGACGCATGGTGTCAGGTGGAGCTGGGGCTGACGACGCTGGGCTCCGCGCTGGGTTCTGCAGGGTTCACGCCGCTCTGGTTCGGGCTGCCTGGGATCCGGCTGGCCGGGATCCGGCTGTCCGCAAGCCGGTTGCCGGAGGTTTCGATGGCGTGGGTTTCCACCAGGGCGTAAAGCTGGCAAAGGGCTGCCCGGGTGATCGCAGCGGCTTCTGTCGCGGCGGTTTCAGCCCCGGCGGCGGCCTGTTGGTCGAGCCGTTGGCGCAGCTGGCGAGCGACGACGGCGATCAGGGGATCACCAGGTCGCTCGGTGAGGGCCTGGAGTTCGGCCGCCTCGGGTGCCGGCTGGCACTGTCCTTTGAGGCGCAGGCGCAACAGCTGAGTCCTGAGGTCGTCGAGCAGGGCGTCGTAGCGGCGATGACCCGCCAGGCTGAGGCTGCCGCTCACCTCCAGTCGCAGCAGGTCGCGGGCCACCCGGCCTGCCAGCAGGGTGTCGAGCTGGGCGGCGAAGCGATCGAGATCGTCGTCCTGGCTGAAATGGAAGGCCAGGTTGTGCCAGCCGAGGCGGCCGGTGGCGGCGATCGTCACCTCAGGCAGGCCCCCCCGGCTGGCCTCCACCAGCAGCACCTGGCCCCGCTGGTTGGCGACTCCCTGATCGAAGCGATCCGGCTCCGGGGTGCCGCTGTACCAGGCGCGGGGGCTGACTTGCCGCAGGTTATGCCAGTCGCCGAGGGCGATGTAGTCGATCTCGGCCTCGGGGAGTTGCTCCAGATCGAGCCGATTGCCGCCCCCAGCCGCGCTGTCCGCTTCGGCTTCGTAGTCCCTGCCGCTAAAACCCCGCACCCCGCCATGGGCCAACACGATGCGGGGTTTGTGGCGCGGCAGGCTCGACCAGTCCAGGGCGCGGATCCAGGCGCTGGGGTCGTGGCTGTCGCTGCGGCGCAGCAAGGGACAGGGCAGTAGCAGCACCGCGTCGAGTTCGAGCGGCTGGCGTTCAAGCAGCACCCGCAGATTCGGGGCCCGCTGCCGTTGCTGCCGCCGCAGGTCGTTGCGATACCAGAGGCTGCCGGCGGCTCCGTGGTCGTGGTTGCCGGGAATCACCAGCACCGGCACCTCGAGGCTGCCGATCGCCTCCATCACCTCCATCACCGCCGCCGTCGGCACGGTGGGGGAGTCGAACAGGTCGCCGGCCACCAGCACGAAGCTGGCCGCCTGGCGCTGGACAATCTCGCCGATGCGGCTGATCACCTGCAGGCGTTCCTGCTGCAGGCGGAAGCGTTTCTGGTCGTCCTCGACCGAGAGGTAGGGCTTGCCGATCTGCCAGTCGGCGGTGTGCAGGAAGCGGATCATCGGCGGGGGTGGGCCGGGAGCCAGAGAGCCAGCCCCAGGGAGCGAGCCCCAAGGAGCGAGCCCCAGACGGCTCCAGCCAGGGGGGTCAGACCTTGACGGCTTCGGAGAGCAGCTCGATCAGTTCTTCAAGTTCGTGGTGGCTGAGCAACAGATCGCCCTGGACATCTTTCACCACCCGCGATTGCAGGATCCAGCCATCTTCGGTCTGGGCGATCACAAAGTGATGGGAGCGAAAGTCGGCCATGGGGATCGGGTGCCGTTGAGGCTGGAGCTCAGCGGTGACTGAAGATCAATAATTGACCTTAGCGGTCCTGTCAGCCCAGGTACCAGCGCAGCCACAGCCCCAGTTGACCCACCATGCCCTGGCCGGTGAGCCATTCCCCCAGGATCGCCGCCAGAAAGCCGAGCATGGCGACCCGTCCATTCAGCAGTTCCACCGAGGCCAGGGCCTTGGTGTTCCAGGGACGGGAGGTGGTGAGTCCTTCGCCGAATTTCTCCAGCGGTTCGTAGCGGAATTGGTCCTTGTCCATGCTGGCAGCCTATGGCTTGGTCGCAGACACTGGCTTGGTCGCAGACACTGGCCTGTTGGCAGACAATGGCGGCTGCTGCCGTTTGGTTCCTTGCCTGATCCCGCTCTGGAGTTCAGCCTTGAGCCCGAGGACTGGCGGCGTATCTGCGACGCCCTGCGCTACATGGCCAGGGATCTCCACCATCGTTCCTTTGCGGTGCACAGCAGTCGCCGTGAACTGCTCTGGCAGGAAATGGATGGCACGCTTGCCCTGGCCGATCGGCTCGAACAGCTGCTGAAGGCCTCCAGCTGAGGCGGATGGTCGCTCGCCCGTCGGCGGCTGGGCCATGCACTGCCATCGTGGCGCCAAGCCTGCGCTGTGCTCGTGTCCCTTCGCCGCTTGACCGCCCTGGCGCTGCTGGCCGCCCTGGCCGCTTCCGCCACGCCACCGCAGGCCATGGCTCAGGCCACGAAAGAGGCCGAGCCCGGTCAACAGGCTCAGGCCACGAAACAGGCCCAACCCGGAAAACCGGCCCAGCCCGTGATTGGCCTGATCACCCGCAGCGAGCAGGTCAACCCCTATTTCGCTGCCCTGCGGCGCGGTGCCGAGCAGGCCGCCCGCGACCTGGACGTGCGATTGCTCAGCGCCACCGGTGAGGCCGAGGAGACTGTCGGCGGCCAGGTGGCCGCCTTGGACAGGTTGCTGGCCTCGGGGGCGCGGGTGATCCTGATCACGCCGGCCGACAGTCGGGCGCTTGTGCCGGCCCTGGCTCGGGCCCGGGCCCGGGGGGTGCTGGTGCTGGCCCTCGACGGGCCCACCGAGCCCGCCTCAGCGGTGGATGCGGTGATCAGCAGCGACAACCTTGAGGCCGGGGCTCTGGCCGGCCGCTACGGGCGGGCTCTCTGGGAGGTGGGCCGTCCGGCGCGACCGGCGCGGCTGGCCCTGCTCGATCTGCCGGCGGTCAGTGCGGTCGGGGTTCAGCGCCGCCAGGGGTTTCTGGCCGGTTTCGGCCTTGCCGCTGCTGGGGCCGGCCCCAAAGCCGAGGTGGTGTGCCGGCTCGAAACCCGCGGCGATCGGGTCAGTGCCAAGGCCGCGATGGAGACCTGTCTGAGCCGCGGCGCACTGGATCTGG
This sequence comes from uncultured cyanobacterium, assembly GCA_903934745.1. Classification (GTDB taxonomy): domain Bacteria; phylum Cyanobacteriota; class Cyanobacteriia; order PCC-6307; family Cyanobiaceae; genus Cyanobium. The sequence goes on along the minus strand of CAIZOZ010000142.1, from coordinate 7,995 downwards.
TGTTTGCGGCCAATGAACCGGCCGCGGCCGGAGCCGCCACCGCCCTGGCCGCCGCCGGTCTCACGGCCCGGATTCCGGTGGTCACCGTGGATGGCAGCTGCCTCGGGGTGCGTGCTGTCGCCGATGGCTACTTCAAGGCCACGGCCCAGCAGTTCCCCGGCCGCATGGGGGAGGTGGGCGTCGAGGCCGCCGCCAGCTGGCTGCGCCGCGGCCAGCGGCCGGATCCCCGCATCAACACCGGCGTCAGCCTGGTGGTGGCCCGTCCCTTGGCTGGGGTGCCCAGCATTGATCTGCAGGCGGGACTGGCGGCCTGCTGGGGTGGTGTGCCCGATCTGGCCAATGGCATCCGGGCCTATGCCTATCCCGCCAGTCGCCAGACAGTGGCGCTGGTGCAGGCGGCCGTCGCCGCGATCGCGCAGCGCGGTGAGGCGGCGATCGCTGATCTGCACGGATCGGCGGGCGCCGCAGCGGTGGGCTCCGCGGTGGCGGGGGCCAGCAGCCTGTTCGTGCTCACCGGCCAGGGTGAACCGCTTGCCCTGCCGCTGGCAGCCAGCTCCGCCGCGGCGGCAGCACTTCCCAATCGCGAACGGCTGCTCGAGATCGCCGACTCCGAGGCGGGGCGGGGCTGGCTGCACGACCGCATCGCCAACCCTGCCGCTGCCTCGCCGCTGTGGCGCTCCACCTATGTGGAACGGGTCCTCAGTCCCAAAGGGAGCCGTCTGCTGGTGGGTCGCTCCCAGCTCGACAGCCCGATCGAGAACGCCTTCCTGGTGCAGCAGGTGCAGGAGGCCGCTGCCCTGATCGCCCGCCGCGGTCGGGCGGCATTCCCAGCCCTGCGGGATCGCCAGGGCCGTTTTGTCTTCCGCGAGGTTTACATCTTTGTGCTCGATGCCAATGGGGTGGAACTGGTCAACCCGCTGTTTCCGGCCCTGGAGGGCCGCAATCTGATCGCTCTGCAGGATGCGGAGGGCAAGGAGGTGATTCGCGATGAGCTGCTGCTGGCTCTGCGCAACGGCTCCGGCTGGACCGCGGCCCTCTGGCCCGATCCCCGCAGCGGCAAGCCCAGCCGCAAGATTTCCTACGTGAGCCGGGTAACCACGCCGGAGGGCGAAATCCTGGTGGTGGGAGCTGGGGTGAACGAGCCCCTGGCGCCGCCTCTGGGTCGCTGAGGCGGCTGCGCGCTGCGGCGGCAGACCAGATCCCGATCAGGCAGGCTGGCGTCAGCTCGAGGCGCTGACGGTGCGAGAGATCAGCACCGTCAACATCACGATCGCCAGCAGCACCTGCAGCGACATCACCAGCTTGGCCCGACGCGACATCACGGCTTCGGAGGTGGGGCCGTAGGTGGAATTGACGTTGAGGGAGATGAACAGGTAATCGATGATGTGGGGTTCTGGTGGATCTTCCCCTTCACGACTTGGCCAGATAAAAGCACCTCCGGGGGTGCTGACATCGAGAAAGATATAGACAAACATGAACACCAGCACACTTTCCATATAAACTGCTGCCACATCCCAGAGGCCCGATAGTCCGTCGGCATGCTCAATCCCGGCGCTGGCCACCATCGACAGCACATTGGTGATCACCTGCACCATCGAAAACAGCAGATAGGCCAGAGCCCAGCGGAACAAAGCCCGCTTGTGGCCACTGAACAGGCTGATGGTGAGACCGATCGTGACGGCGATGAAAGCGATGGTGCTGATCATGTCGACCGAGTGCACCAGGTTGGTGGTATCCGATGCAATCAGGCGACGGTGCTTGAGATGGCTGACGAGCAACAGATCCATCACCCAGACGCCGGTGGTGGCGGCAATCACCGCCAGGCGACCGCGCCCCTGGGTGAGACGTTCGCGCAGGAGATCGGCGGGGCCCTTGGTGGGCTGAGAGGGGGTCTGAATCATGGGAGGCCCAGTAAACGTGGGCGGCTCAGAAAAACTGATCGAAGTTGTCGAAATCGACGGCCTTGAAGTTGCCTTCCTGCACCTGGGTCATCAGCCGTTCCAGCTGCACCCACAGGGCTCCGGCCGTGGCGACGGACAGCAGGAAGGCCACCAGCAGGGCAGCGCCACTGCCGAAGCCGAACACCTGCAGGCTGCCGCCGATGAACAGGGTCACGCCGATCACGGTGCCGATCCAGGGCAGGATCGTTTCGGTGTTGCCCAGCGGTAGCAGGCTGAGGCGGTCCTGTTTCCAGCCATCAAGGCGGTTCTGCACCAGCTTGGAGAAGGTGAGTCCGCACAGCACCGCCATCGCCAGGCCGATGCCCGCCAGCACATAGGGCGGATTGCTGTAGGTGGCGTACTCCAGCAGGATCTCGGCCGCATCGAGATCGCCGAAGAAGCCACTGGCCTGGTCGAGGGCGGCTTCCTGCAGGTCGATGGGCGGAACGGTCACGGCGGAACTGCGGGCGGAGTGCGACGTTAAACGGGTCTGGTCGAGGCCGATTCGCCGCTTGGATTCGGCGCCTGGATTCAGGCGGCGAGGGGATTGAGCCGCGCCAGCATGTCGCTGGCCAGCCGGCGGGCTGAAAACCGGCTGCGCACCAGTTGGAGCAGCGCCCGCAGGTCGGCGGTGTTGAGGCGATCGTCGGCCACCAGCGCCAGCAACATGCGCTGGCGCAGCCCGCCGCCCTCGGGGCCAAGCAGCAGCCGCAGACCATCGCGGGCCACCGGCAGCAGGTCGGTGCTGGGCCCGTCGTTTTCGACCACCGCCAGCAGATTTTCCAGCCGCTCCACCCGCAACCGGCCGTGGCGATCGAAGATCACCTCCAGCAGTTTTTCGCGCATCTCGGCCGTATCCCCCGCCAGTAGCCGCCGTGCCACATAGGGATAGGCGACGCGGATGATGCGGAAGTCGGGGTCGAGGCGCATCGCCAGGCCCTCCTGGCTCACCACCGCCCGGATGATCAGCGCAAACCGTGCCGGCACCCGGAAGGGATAGTCGTACATCAATTCTGAAAAGCGATCGGTGATCGCCTTGAAGTTGAAGTTGCCGACGTTTTCGCCCATGGCGCCACCCAGAACTTCCTCCAGGGCCGGCACGATCGGAGTCAGATCGGCCTTGGGGTTGAGAAAGCCGAGGGTCAGGAAATCCTGGGCCAGCGCCTCAAAATCCCGATTGATCAGATGCACCACGGCGCCGGTGAGGGTGAGGCGATCGGCATCACTGAGTGAATCCATCATGCCGAAGTCGACATAGCCCACATGGCCCAGCCCCCTGGTCTTGCCAGGTAGGGCGAACAGGTTGCCGGGGTGGGGATCGGCATGGAAATAGCCGAACTCCAGTAGTTGTTGCAGCCCCGCAATCACACCGGTGCGGATCAGGGCAGCCGGGTCGAGATGGTGGGACTCCAGTTCCCGCCGGCTCTGCATCTTGACACCGTCGATCCAGCTGGTGGTCAGCACCCGCCGGGCGCTGAGACTGTGTTCCACGCTTGGTACGGTCACTTCCGGCTGGCTGGCGAACATCCGGGCGAAACGCTCGGCGTTGGCGGCTTCCTTGCGGTAGTCGATTTCGTCGAACAGGGTGGAGCCGAACTCGTCGATGATCGCGCCAAGGCCGAAGCCGAGATTGAGCGGCAGGAAGGGTGCCGCCAGAATGCCGAGCGTGCGGATGATCACCAGATCGCGCCGCAGGATGTAAGGCAACTCGGGCCGCTGCACCTTCACCGCCACCCAGTGGCCATCGTCGAGGCGGGCCTTGTACACCTGGCCCAGGCTGGCTGCCGCCACTGGATAGTCGGGGAAGGTTTCAAACAGGCTGTGGGCCGGAGCGCCGAGCTCGGTTTCGATCAGCTGCAGGGCGATGGCATGGGAGAAGGGGGGCAGGTCGTCCTGCAGCCGGGTGAGCTCATCGAGCCAGTCCTTGCGCACCAGGTCCGGCCGGGTCGAGAGGGCCTGCCCCACCTTGATGAAGCAGGGCCCGAGCCGGGTGAGGGTGGAGAGGATGCTCTGGGCCAGCCGCTGCTGCACCTGGGGGTCGCGGCTGTTGCCCTGCACCGCCAGGCTCAGGGCCAGGCTGCTCAGCGACCAGAACACCACCAGCACACGGCCGATCCAGATCCAGGGCCGCAGCGCTAGCCAGCGCAGATCGGCCTGGGGGTCGTAGCGGGGGGTGTCGTCGGGGCTGGTGGCACGACTGCCAGCAGCAGGAGCTGAGTTGGAAACAAGAGGTGCACTGGCAAGGGCAGCGCTGCTGGATCGCGGTTCGGTGACAGGCAGATCGGGACTCCTCGCTGTCCAGACTCTAGAAAGTTCGTAGGAGTTGCCATGGGCCCCGCCGCCGGTGAGCCACTGCTGCGCGCCCTGGCGGCCCGCGCCCCGGCCCTGCCGTTGCACCTGCCCGGCCATGGGCGCGGCCGCAGCCTGGCCCCTGGCCTGCGCCAGTTGTTGCGGCTGGCCCCCGGCGCCTGGGATCTGCCGGAACTGCCCGAAATCGGCGGTCCCCTGGTTGCCAGTGGGGCGGTGGCCGCCTCCCAGGCCCGTTCGGCGGCCCTGCTGGGGGCGGAGCACTGCTGGTATGGCGTCAACGGTGCTTCCGGCCTGCTGCAGGCAGCCCTGCTGGCCCTGGCGCCACCCGGCAGCCGGGTGCTGCTGCCGCGCAATCTGCATCGCTCCCTGCTGCATGGCTGCGTGCTGGGGCAGTTCGAGCCCTTGCTTTACGACCTGCCCTTTGATCCGTGCACCGGGTTGTGGTTGCCCCCCGACCGTGCGCACCTGGAGCGGGTGCTGGCGGCGGCCCGCTGCAGGGGACCGGTGGCGGCCCTGGTGCTGCTCGATCCCACCTATCAGGGCCTGCTGGCCGATCTACCGGCCCTGATCGCGCTGGCCCACAGCCAGGGCCTGCCGGTGCTGGTGGACCAGGCCCACGGTGCGGGCGCGGCGGTGGCTGCCGGGGCAGACCTCACCGTGTTGTCGCTGCAGAAGAACGCCGCCGGTCTGGCCCAGAGCGCCGTGTTGCTGGCCCAGGGCGAGCGGGTTGCGGTGGCGGCGATCGAGCGGGCCCTGCTGTGGCTGCAGACCTCCAGCCCCAGTGCCCTGCTGCTGGCCGCCAGTGCCGCCGCCATCGATGACGCCCACAGCCTCGGGGGGCAGCGGCGACTGGCGCGGGCCCAACGCCGCGCCCTCGCCCTGCGCCATCGCTTGCAGGCCCTTGATTTTCCCCTGGTGGCCACTGGCGATCCCCTGCGGCTGGTGCTGGCGACGGCGCCTCTGGGGATCTCGGGCCTGGCGGCCGATGCCTGGTTGATCGAGCGGGGGGTGGTCGCCGAGCTGCCCGAACCCGGTGCGCTCACCTTCTGTCTTGGTCTCGATCCACCCCGGGCGCTCGAACGGCTGCTGCCGCGCCGGTTGCTGGCGCTGCGGCAGGCCCTGGGCGGCGAGCCGCTACCGCCGTTTTCAGCGCCGCCCCTGCCGCTGCTGGCTGGCCTGGAGCTGCCCCTCGGTCAGGCCTGGCGCGCGGCCGCCACGCCTGTGCCCCTGGCCGAGGCCGCCGGGCGAATCGCCGCCGAGCCCCTCTGTCCCTACCCGCCGGGGATTCCGCTGCTGGTGCCGGGCGAACGGATCGATCCAGCTCGTGCCCTGTGGCTGGAGCAACAGCGCCAGCTCTGGCCCGGTCAGCTGCCAGCTAGCGTGCAAGTCGTGGATGGGCCATGACCCACCTGCAAAGAACCAGCGGCCATGACATCCCAGAACGAGGCCTATCGCTGGGATTTCGTCACCCCCGGGCTCCCCGATGGCGCCTTTGAGGCCGCTCCCGGTTTCAGTCCGACGCCGATGGAGCTGCGGGTGATGCTGCTGGCCCATCTGCGCCCCCGACCCGATTCGCTGGTGTGGGATGTGGGTGGTGGCACCGGCGCCCTGGCCCTGGAGATTGCCCGGTTGATGCCCCTGGGGCAGGTGCACACCCTGGAGCGCGATCCCGATGCGGTGGAGCTGCTGGAGCGCAATCGCCAGCGCTTCGGCATCACCAACCTCCATAGCCACCAGGGCAAGGCGCCGGCTGATCTCGATCAGCTGCCACCCCATCCCGATCGGGTGCTGCTGGAAGTGGGCCGGCCGCTGGTGGATGTGCTCCGGGCCGTCTGGGAGGCGCTGCTGCCCAACGGCCGGCTGGTGATCAGCACGGTGAGTCTCGAGGGGCTGGTGGATGCCACCGACACCCTCGCCCAGCTGGGTGCCCGCGATCTGCAGGTGGTTCAGGCCACCGTGCATCGCATGCAGCGTCGTGGCAGCCAGGCCAAACTTGCCGCCGCCGAACCGCTGTTTGTGATCGCCGCCGAACGCTGACCTTGACCCCCCCCCGCTCCGCCACCTCGATTGCCCGTCTGGCCAGTGGCTGGGCGGCGGGTGGTTTCGGCGCTCTGGTGGTGCTGCTCGGCGGCTGGTGGTTCACCCTGGCGGTGGGCTTGATCGTGCATCTGGGGCTGCTGGAGTTTTTCCGCATGGCCCAGTTCAAGGGCATCCGGCCCGCCACCAAGACCACCCTGGTGGCCGTGCAGCTGTTGCTGCTCTCCACCCAGGCGGCGGCGGCGGCCCACTGGGTGAGTGCCGGCGGTGCACCGGCCGGGGTGGCCGGCGATGTGGCGGCGGCGGTGCTGCCGGCTTCGGGGGCGGTGATCTGCGGCTGGCTGTTGCTGCAGCCCACCACCGGCACGATCGCCGACATCGCCGCCTCCGTGTTCGGACTCTTTTACCTCGGTTTCCTGCCCAGCCACTGGATCAAGCTGCGCAACCTGGTGGATCCCAGCCTGGCGCCGAACCTCTCGGGCACGTTGCCGTTCACCGACTGGCCCTGGAGCTCCGGGCTGGCGCTCACCCTGCTGGCCTGTTTCCTGATCGTGGCCACCGATATCGGTTCCTATGTGATCGGCCGGCGCCTCGGTCGCCATCCGCTTTCGCCGATTTCCCCCGGCAAGACGATCGAAGGCGCCCTTGGCGGTATCGGTTGCGCCCTGCTGGTGGGAGCGCTGGGCGGGGTGCTGCTGGGCTGGCGCTGGGGCTGGCTGCTGGGCGGCCTGCTCGGGGCGGTGGTGGCCCTGTTCGCTTTGGTTGGCGATCTCACCGAGTCGATGATGAAACGGGATGCGGGGCTCAAGGATTCCGGCGATGCGATCCCGGGCCATGGCGGCGTCCTCGATCGCATCGACAGCTATCTGTTCGTGCCGGCGGTGGTGTATTCGCTGGTCACCCTGCTGCTGCCGGTGCTGGAGCGCGGTTGACACGGTTGGAGCCCGCGGCAGACGCCGCCAGCACCTGATCCATCGCGCTGCAGGTTGCGGGGGCTGAGCGACAGCTGCCGGGCCAGGTCAGCGATCCGTTCGATCTTGAACCGACTTGACTGGCCGGCCGCTGTCTTCGCTTCAGGCCGACACCAGGGCTTCGCCACCCAGCTCCAGCCGGCCGCCACCCAGCTCGGCCCGCTCGATCCGGATGTTGGGATCCATCGGCAGCCGGCAGCGTCGCGTTCCGGGCTCGACCCGGAGCTCTACGGTGCCGTCCACCGCGGTCAAGGCGGTGGCCAGCTCGATGGCCCGCTGCTCGCCAGGGAGTTCGCCTCCAGCACCAGCCGAGAGGATCAGCCGGTCCTCGGCGATGCGGATGCCGCCCAGCGGTGTCAGCCCCAGCAGCTCCTGGGCCAGCCCATCCCCCAGAGCACTCCAGGGGGCGAGACCGAAGGAGCGGCCGAGTCCCTCGGCACTGAACACCACCTCGCCGCGCACCCGGAAGGCCTGCTCCAGTTGCACCACGCGGGTGCGCAGCAGCGCCCCCATCCGCACCCGGATGGCCTCACTGCGCAAGCTCACTTGCTCGATCTCCAGCCGCTGGTACACCACCCGCCGGGCGGTCAGTCGCACCCCCGCCAGTCGGCCGCGCAGCAACTCCGTCGCCGAGCCCTCCAGGCGGATCTCCAGATCCTCAATCGCCTCGCACTGCTGGCGCAGCCACAGCTCCAGGCCGCGGGCGAGCAGGGCCAGCATCGGGCCACCTTGCCCTG
>CAIZOZ010000141.1 GCA_903934745.1 uncultured cyanobacterium | reverse complement strand
TGCGACGCCCTCGTCTACGACTCCCTGGTGCCGCAGGCGGTGCTGGAGTTGGTGCCATCCGGGTGCGAGCGCCACTTCGTCGGCAAGCGCCGCGGCCATCACTCGGTGCCCCAGCCCAGCACCAATGCCGTGCTGGTGGAACTGGCCAGTCGCCACCACACGATCGTCCGGCTCAAAGGTGGTGATCCCTTCCTGTTTGGCCGCGGTGGCGAGGAGGCCGCCCATCTCGTGGCCCGGGGCATCCCCGTCCAGGTCGTTCCCGGCGTCACCGCCGGCATCGCCGCCCCGGCCTACGCCGGCATCCCCGTCACCCATCGCAAGGCCGGCTCCAGCGTCACCTTCGTCACCGGCCATGAGGAGATCGACAAAGCGCGGCCCACGGTCGACTGGCGCGGCCTCGCCCGCTGCAGCGATGGCCTGGTCATCTACATGGGCCTGCACAACCTGCCTCGCATCGTGGCGGAGCTGATTGCCGGTGGCCTGGCACCCGCCACACCCGCCGCTGTGATCCAGCAGGGCACCGTGCGGGGCCAGCGGGCTCTGGTGGCGCCCTTGGGGGAGTTGGCGGAGCAGGTGGAAGCCGAGGGCTTCGCCTCCCCCTCCATCGTCGTGATCGGCGAGGTGGTGAATCAGCGGGTGCCCCTCTGTGCGCCCGAGCCCGCCGACGTGACGATGCCGATCCCCTTCTGAGCGGCCCCGGCGCTGCGCTGCTCCCTCCTGCAAGCGGATGCTGGGGACGGTCTGCCGGCTCGGCCCAGGGTGATCAGAGGCGTACCCGGGATCCCCAGGTGGCCCCCCAGGCGACAGACCACAAATCCTGCGCCCGGCGTGATTGTGGCAACCGCTACGGCTGGGCGGGATCTCTGGTTGGTCGAATGGGGCACTCCAAATTGCGGTCGCCGGCCGCCTGCGCTGATCACCGCCACTCCTGCGATCGAGCCGCTCCCGCCGGCTTCACCCCCACCTCTCCTGCAGACTGCCCGGGCCCAGTGCCCCTATTGCGGCGTTGGTTGCGGCCTGGAGCTCAAACCGGTCACGGCCCGCAACGACGACACCAACGCCCAGGCCATCAGCATCACTGGGCCAGCCGACTCCGGCGCGGACCCGGTGCTGTGGTCGGCTCGCGGTGATCGCCAGCACCCGTCGTCGCTGGGACAGGTCTGCATCAAGGGCGCCACGGTGGGCGAAACCCTCGACCACGGCAGGCTCACCACGCCCCAATGGCGCGAGCGCCTGGATCAGCCGTTTGAGCCGATCAGCTGGGATCAGGCCTTTGAGCGGCTCGTGGACCAGATCCACCGCACCCTGGCCGCAAAAGGCCCGATGGGTCTGGCCATCTACGGCTCGGGTCAGTTCCTCAGTGAGGACTACTACGTCGCCAACAAGTTGCTCAAGGGTGCCCTCGGCAGCAACAACTTCGATGCCAACTCCCGGCTTTGCATGAGTTCGGCGGTGGCGGGCTACGCCCGCAGTCTGGGCTCCGATGGCCCGCCCTGTTGCTATGAGGATCTCGATCAGGCCGACCTGGTGCTGCTGATCGGCACCAACACCGCCGAGTGCCATCCGGTGCTGTTCCAGCGGCTGCTGAAGCGCAAGCGCAAGGTCAAGGAGGCCCTGCAGCTGGTGGTGGTCGACCCCCGCGCCACGGCCACCAGCGATGCCGCCGACCTACACCTGCCGATCCGCCCCGGCACCGACCTGGTGTTGCTGCATGGCATCGGCCATCTGCTGCTGGAGGCCGGGGCGATCGATCACGCCTTCGTGCAGGCCCACACCGAGGGGTACACCGAACTGGCGGAGCTATGGAAGCTCTGGACGCCACAACGGGTGTGTGATCTCTGCGGGATCGACGAAGCCGACCTGCGCCGATTGGCGGCGCTGTGGGCAGCCAGTGGGGCGGTCCTGAGCCTGTGGTCGATGGGGGTGAACCAGAGCCGGGAGGGTACCGCCACCGTGGCGGGCATCATCAACCTGCACCTCACCACAGGCCAGATCGGCCGGGGCGGCGCCGGCCCCTTCTCGCTCACCGGCCAGCCCAACGCGATGGGTGGTCGTGAGGTGGGTGGGTTGGCCCAGCTCCTGCCTGGCTATCGGTCGGTCGACGACCCTGAGCATCGTGCGGTGGTGGAGCGGCACTGGGGCTTAGCCGCCGGTTCGATTGCCCCGACGCCGGGACTGACGGCATGGGAGCAGATCGAGGCGATGGAGCGAGGCGATCTGGACCTCTGGTGGGTGGCTGCCACCAACCCGCTGGTCAGCATGCCCTGGCTGGATCGGGTGCGCTCCGCCATGGCGACTTGCCCGCTGGTGGTGCTGAGTGAGGCCTATGCAGGCACCGAAACCGCCGCCATGGCCCACCTGCTGTTGCCGGCGGCCCAATGGAGCGAAAAGAGTGGGGTGATGACCAACTCCGAACGCCGCGTCACCCTCTGTGCCGCCTTTCGTGAGCCTCCAGGCGAAGCCAGGCCCGACTGGGCCATCTTCGCCGAACTGGGAAGGCGCCTCGGCTTCGTCGATCAGTTCAGTTACAGCTCCGCTGCGGAGGTGTATGCGGAGTTCGTCGCCCTAACCGCTGGCCGCCTCTGTGACATGAGCGGCCTCAGCCATGACCACCTGGCAACCCATGGTCCTCAGCAGTGGCCCTTTCTGGCCGGCACGGCGCCGGGTGGCGGCTGGCCCCGGCTCTACGGCGAGGGTCCTGAGTCGTTTCCAGGCGCTCCGAAAGGCCATCGCTTCCCGACCCCGACCGGCCGGGCCCGACTGCAGGCCGATCCGCCGCTGGGCCTGGCCGAACCCCCATGCGAGCTCTACCCACTGGTGCTCACCGTGGGGCGCTACCTGGGGCAATGGCACACCATGACCCGCACCGGCAAGGTGAACCGTCTGAACGCCATGCATCCCGAGCCCCTGCTCGAGGTGCATGCCATCGATGCCCATCGCCATGGCCTCCAGGATGGCGACATGGCCAGGGTGCGATCACGCCGTGGCGCCGTCTGCGCCCGCGTTGCCATCAGCGAACGGATCCGGCCTGGGCTGGTGTTCTTGCCGATGCACTGGGGAGCGAGTCAGGAGCAGGCCTGTGAAGCCAACGCCCTGATGCACGAATTGGCTTGCCCGTTGTCAAAGCAACCTGAACTGAAGGCAGCGGCAGTTTGCCTCGAAAGGATGGACTGAGGCCCGGGCTTCAAAGCGATGCCTGGTTGAGGCTAGCCGTCGTGATGAGCATGGCGACGGAAGAGGAAATCAAGCGCATGGTTGCGCAGATTGCCATAAAGAGCATCCGACTGGATCTGTTCATAGCTGCGAGGCCGCTCAAAGGGAACCTCCAGAATCTCGCCAATCGTGGCTGAAGGCCCGTTAGTCATCATCACGATCCTGTCAGCCAAAAAGAGAGCTTCATCGATATCGTGAGTAATCATCAACACCGTGGGTTTCTGTTCGCACCAGATCGCCAACAGTTCCTCCTGAAGTTCTTCCTTGGTAATCGCATCCAACGCACCGAACGGTTCGTCGAGCACAAGAACCGCCGGGTTGACCGCCAGGGCCCGGGCGATGGCCACCCTTTGCTTCATGCCGCCGGAGATCTGCGCCGGCCGCATGTCAGCAGCCTCGCTGAGGTGAACCATCTCAAGATGATGATCCACCACGCGGCGCTGGCTGGCGGCATCGAGTTCGGGGCGGGCGGCCCTCACGGCGAGAGCGACGTTCTGGCGCACCGTCTGCCAGGGCAGCAAGGAATAGTTCTGGAACACCACCATCCGATCGGGACCGGGTTGCTGGATCGGCTCACCCGCCAAGGTGACCTGACCGCTGCTGGGCTGCAGAAAGCCAGACACCATGTTGAGCAAGGTGCTTTTACCACAACCGGAGTGGCCGATCACACAGAGAAACTCACCCTGATGCACCTGGAGGTTGATGTCGCGAAGGGCCTCGAACGGGCCACGGCGAGTCTCAAACACCTGGCCAACGTTATGGAAGGCAAGGAAGGACTCATGACTAGAACCCTCCAGGGGGAGGTGGTCCGTGATTGCCATCGGAGCGGTTGTCATCGAAGGGGTCATCAACTCAGCGGGTCTTGTCGGCTGAAGGGGTACTGGACTGAACCGGCGGCAGCTCCACCTGGGCGATCAGCGGTTCGGCCCCTCCGGGCAGAGCCTGGAGATAACCGAGGGGATCGTCCTGATCGAAGGCGATGCCATCGGCGAGCTTGAACGGATGGCGATCAGCTCGAAGCGCGGGGTATCCCGCTCTTGCCAGGGCTCTGTCGCACAGATCAGTGCGGTAAATCTGGGCAAGCAGCTCCTGACGGTTGCTGGGGAAAGGGCAAAGGCCCCAACGGCTGAACTGGGTGAGCAGCCAAGCTCCCTCCGCCGGGTTGGGAATGTGGGCGCGGTCGGAGTGATAGCGATTGAAGTTCATGACGGTCTGGGGTTGGTCGCCCGTGCCGTTGTTGAACTGTCGGCTCAGGGCAAGGCCAGCTCGCCTGCCGAGCCACTGGGGCTGGCTGAGGATCCTGACCATGTCCTCGCGCAGTCCACCGTCATCACAGCGTGCGGCCGCCAGCATCAGCCCGCAGCAGAGCGCTTCAAGGGCCCGCGGCTGGGCTTCGGCCCAGGCCTCGGCGCAGGTGAGCACCTTCTCCGGATGGCCATTCCAGATGTCAAGATCGGTCGCGAGCACATAGCCCTGCCGATCTTCGACCGCCTCGGCCACGCGGTAGCGCCCGGCGATGAAGCCATCCACCTGTTCGCTGCGCAGGGCACCTTGCATCACCATCGGCGACATCTCTTCAAACCGCACCTGCTGTTCGGGGTCGATACCACCGCCGGCCAGCCAGTGGCGCAACAGCAATTCAGCAATGCCATGGCGCTGCGGTACGGCAATCGTGAGCGGTTGCTTCCGACTCTCCAACCAGGCCCGCAAGCTGCTTCGATCCCTGATTCCCAGCTCCAGGAGCGAACATGCCAGGCAGAGAGCATTGCCGTTACGACTCACCGTCATCGGCGTGAGCGCAGACCAGGGGATACGGCCGCCCAGGCCAAGGTTGAGCGCCAGGGGTGTGGTGGCCGGGGTGATGGCAGCCTCGAGATCACCCTCCACCAAACTCTGCTCAAGCTCATCCCAACTGGTAAACGAAACGGGCAACACCTCCACCACGCTTGCATCGAAAAGATGCCAGTTCAGGGCTACAGCTAACGGCGCAGTATCGAGGCCAGCGAGATAGCCAACCCTGACCATACCAGGAGGCCCAGGTCGACCAATTGGGGCACCGACGCCACCACGGGCGGTAGCGACGACCCGCTCTCCCGCCACAAGGGCCGCCACGTTGCCGCGACGTTGACGCAGGCGGCGTTGCTGTTGCAGAAAGCCGATCAGTTCACTGCGTAGGCGGTAGTAGTCCGGATGCTCCATCACCTCCAGTCGCTGGCGGGGTCGCTCAAAGGGAACCGAGAGGATCTGGCCGATACCGGCTTCGGGC